>DPCD01000111.1:0-1564 GCA_003516765.1 Clostridiales bacterium
AACTAACGATAACCTTTCAAGAAGGAGGTAAAGTCCTATGTTTGGTACCAGAAAGCTCGGCAGAACCAGCGACCAGCGCAAGGCCATGCTCAGAGCTATGACTACCTATCTGTTCGAAAACGGCAAGATCGAGACGACCTTCACCCGCGCGAAGGAAGTCCAGCCCGTTGCAGAAAAGATGATCACCCTTGGCAAGAAGAACACCCTGGCTTCCTACCGCAGAGCCCTGGCATACATCACCAAGGAAGATGTCGCCAACAAGCTGTTCAAGGAGATCGCTCCGAAGTATGCCGACCGCAACGGCGGCTACACCCGTGTGACCCGTCTTGGACCGCGCCGCGGCGATGCAGCCGAGATGGCAGTGATCGAACTCGTCTGAGTTTTACAAAACCTCTCTTTGATGCAGGTCAAAGAGAGGTTTTTCTATCCCCGTCATAAAAGTCCACCGATGGCGCATACTACGCCAAAGGGGGAATTTTCATGCATATGACGGACAAGGAATATAACCGGTATGTGGCGGGGCTTGCGAAAAAGTCGCCGCTCTGGAAGGATTTGCTGAACAGCTTCTGGATCGGCGGGCTCATCTGCGCGCTCGGGCAGCTGATCGGAAACGGCTGGAAGATGGCAGGGCTGGACAAGGATGCAGCAGGCACGGCGACAGCAATTTCGCTGGTATTTTTAAGCGCACTTTTCACGGGGCTGAGCTGGTATGACGACATTGCAAAGCTCGCCGGTGCAGGCACGATCGTACCGATTACGGGTTTTGCCAACGCGGTCGTCTCACCGGCAATTGAGTTTAAGGCAGAGGGCTTCGTTACGGGCATGGCGGCGAAGATGTTCACAATTGCAGGACCTGTTATCGTCTACGGCACGACCGCAAGCGTTATTTACGGCGTGATTTACTGGCTGTGTACCAGGTAAAAACGAATCGCGCGCGGCATGAGGTTGCGGCATCCGGCGCTTTGTGATAAAGTAGACAAAACACAAAGCGGGAGGCAAGCACATGGCAGACAAAAAGCGATTGCAGGGCATTGCACTGATTCTGTTTGGAATTCTTCTGTGCCTCGCAGAGGAAGCAATCAATCGGGAGCTGTTTCACAGCATCGGCTATTTTCCGTTTGCACTGATTGGCGCGATTACCGGAATCGCCGGGCTTGTGATGGTGTTCTATGAAAAGAAGGACGATGCCGGAAAGTAGGCAGAACGCGCAAAAAAGAAATGGCAGACGTTTTACGTCTGCCATTTTTCAGTCGTCCATCGTGGGAATGGAGATATTGTCGGTGCCGTGGGCTTCGAACTCGGCGATATAATCGTCCATCCGTGAGACCAGCGCATCATAGTTTTCGTTGGAAACCGGCTGATAGTCCATATCGCGTCGCGCCAGCTCCTCGGCAAGAATTTCATAGAAGACCGTGTCTTCGTAATCTGCAATCGCCTCATGGATGCCGCCGTCGGAAAATGCGCGCGACGGAACATCCTCTCCGTTCCACCGTTCGACGAGCGACGCCATGCCGTTTTCCCGGCAGAGGGCGAAAAGCTTGGATTCCACCTGATCGTAGTCGGC
>DPCD01000111.1:1837-3156 GCA_003516765.1 Clostridiales bacterium
ATCCAGAAGCCGGCGAAACTCCTTCTTCGACAATTCAAGCTGCATATACCCGCCTCCTAACTGTAGCGTTACTACTCTCATTATATACACATCGCGCGTCGATTTCCACTGTTAAAATCACGGTAATGTGTAAAAAAGTCCTTGTGTTCTTGATGCTTTTGGCATATGATAGGGAAAATCAGGCGGGCTAGCCGCCGGAAATGAGGATTGATCTTGAAAAAACTTAGCGTATGTGTCCTGTTTGGCGGCGTTTCGCCGGAGCATGAGGTTTCTCTGCGGTCGGCGGAATCAGTGCTGAACAACCTGAACCATGAGAAATACAACATCTTTCCCGTCGGTATCACCAGAGACGGGCAGTGGATTTTATTTGGCGGCAGCGACTATTCGATGCTCCCGAACGGCACGTGGGAAAGCTGTCCGCGCAACCGCAGGGCAGCGCTCTCGCCCGTGCGCGGGCAGGGGCTTTTGAGCTTTGAAAACGACTGCGTGGTGCGCGAGCGCATCGACGTGGTCTTCCCGGTGCTGCACGGAGAAAACGGCGAGGACGGGTCCATGCAGGGGCTATTGCAGATCGCAGGAATTGCGTATGTCGGTTCCGGCGTCGGTGCGTCGAGTGCGTGCATGGATAAATCGATGACGAAGCTGATTGCGCAGAACGCAGGGATTTTGCAGGCGCGCTGGCAGGTAATTCGCGCGCACGAATGGGCGCGCGATCAGAACGGCTGCATGGACGCGGCAGAGCGTGCGTTTTCCTATCCGGTTTTCGTCAAGCCTGCCGGGACCGGCTCGTCGGTCGGCATTTCCAAAGCGAAAAGCCGGGAGGAGCTGGAGCTTTCCGTGGCAGACGCGCTGCGCTACGGAAAGAAGGTGCTGGTCGAAGAATTCATCGACGGGCAGGAGATTGAGGTTGCCGTTCTCGGAAACGAAAATCCCTGCGCGTCCGTCTGCGGCGAGATTGAAGCGGGCGCAGAGTTTTACGACTATGAGGCAAAATACCTCTCCGACAGCGCCAGGTTTTATGTGCCTGCGCGAATTTCGGAAGAGCTGTCCGAGCAGGTGCGCGAGACGGCAGTGAAGGTTTACACGGCGATGGAATGCCGCGGGCTTGCGCGGGTGGACTTTTTCGTCCGGCGCGCGGACAGCGCGGTGGTCTTCAACGAGATCAACACCATCCCCGGCTTTACGTCAATCTCGATGTATCCGAAGCTATTTGCGGCAAGCGGCATTGCGTATCCGGCGCTGCTTGACAATCTCATTTCGCTTGCGATGGAGGACGAACCATGGTACAGGCAGCAATGATTTCCATTACCGGCACGCAG
>DPCD01000111.1:3441-3746 GCA_003516765.1 Clostridiales bacterium
GAGGGCGTTGTGACGACGTTCACAATCGAAGACGAAAAGACCGTTACGCTTCGCAGAACCGGCAAGGTCAACTCCATGATGGTCTTTGAGCTGGGGAGAATCGATGATTCTCTTTACGAGGCAGGACCGGGCGCTTTGATGCTGCGCGTGCAGACCAAAAGCCTCGGCGTTCTCATGAACGAGCACGGCGGCATTTTTGATCTGTCGTATTCCATCGAGGTGGAGTACGCGACATGCGGACTCAACAGCTATCACATTGAAATCCGCGTGACCTGAAACGCAAAGTGCGCCCGCCTTCCGGCGGG
>DPCD01000087.1:0-303 GCA_003516765.1 Clostridiales bacterium
GGCGTGTCCGCAATATCCTTTTCGCCGCAGGCGGCGAGCGTCAGCGCGAGCGCCGCGGCAAGCAGCAGCGCCAAATAACGTTTTGCTTTCATGATGGTTCCTCCGGGAATTTGTGTCTTCATTCTAGCAGGTTTTCCTGCAAAAAGGCATGGTTTTCCGGTAAATTAAGGATTTTTAAGAAATAGAAAACGTGCGGTACGTTTCGCCGGTTTCGAGATTCTTCCACGAGAAGACGCCGTCTTCATAGATCATATAGCTGTGGGGCGAGTTTTCCTTCGGAATGGACACCGAGCCGGGATTCAG
>DPCD01000087.1:355-5044 GCA_003516765.1 Clostridiales bacterium
GGAAGTACCCCGGGGTACTTCCTTTTTTGTGCCGGTTATTCACGCGTCAATCGAGGATGGACAGGCGCGAGATCTCCTCTCCCGCCATCGTCTTGATGCAAAACACGCCGTCCGCATAGGTCATATAGCTGTTCACATTGCCTTCCTTCGGGATGGACACCGAGCCGGGATTCAGATACGTAAAATCGCCGCAGTCCTCGCAGGCGGGCACATGCGTGTGCCCGTGCAGCAGAATATCGCCCTTCGCAAACGGCAGCGGATGCGCCTTGTTGATGACATGTCCGTGCGTCAGATAGACCGCCCTGCCGCCGAGCAGCAGAAAGCCGTAGTCCGCGAGCACCGGGAACGGCAGCACCATCTGGTCGACCTCGCAGTCGCAGTTGCCGCGCACGCAGAGAATTCTATCTTTCAGCGGCGTGAGCTTCGCGATCACCTGCTTCGGGGCATACTCCCGCGGCAGATCGTTTCTCGGTCCGTGATAAAGAATATCGCCGAGGAAAATCAGTCGCTCGGGCTGCTCGGTTTCAAACGCTTCGAGCATGCGCGCGCACCAGTAATCGGAGCCGTGCAGGTCGGACGCAATCATCAGTTTCATATCGGGGTTCCTCCTTGGGACTCGTTCTTTTTGTACGCTCTATTTTACCGCAGGAACGCCAAAAAGAGAAGTGTCGTTTTTCCGTTTTTTTGTCCGGTTCGGAGAATTCTTCTCTTCGCTGCTTTGTCACAATTTACACTTGATTTTGTTCCTTCAGCGCCGTAAAATATCCGTATATTTTGAAATTTTTACAGGTTGCGCATATATTACGCGCAGAAAAGGAGGATGCAGACATGAATGAGACCGCCAATCGGATTCCTGCCCTGTTCGGCAGCTGTGTATTTAACGAGGAGACGATGCAGCAGTACATCCAGCCCGCTGCCATGGACGCCTGGCGCTCGTGTCTGCAGGAAGGCAAAGCGCTGACGCTTGCCGTTGCCAACGACATTGCCGACGGCATGAAGGCATGGGCGCTGGAGCAGGGCGCGACGCACTTTACCCACTGGTTCCAGCCCATGACCGGCTTCACCGCCGAAAAGCACGACAGCTTCATCTCCCCTGCCGGTCACGGCACGATTGTCATGGAGTTTTCCGGCAAGGAGCTGGTACGCGGCGAGCCGGATGCCTCGTCGTTCCCGTCGGGCGGACTGCGCGCGACGTTCGAGGCAAGAGGCTACACCGCCTGGGACCCCACTGCCTACGCCTTCATCAAGGACGGTACGCTCTATATTCCGACCGTTTTCTTCTCCTACTCCGGAGAAGCGCTTGACAAAAAAACGCCGCTGCTGCGCTCGATTGACGCGGTCAGCCGTCAGGCGGTGCGGATTCTTCGCCTGTTCGGCGACACAAAGACGCGGAAGGTCATCGCAAACGTCGGACCCGAACAGGAATATTTCCTGATCGACAAGGAGCTTTATCTCAAGCGTGAGGACCTTCGCATGTGCGGCAGGACGCTCTTCGGCGCCAAGCCCCCGAAGGGGCAGGAGCTGGACGATCATTACTACGGCTCGATCCGCCCGCGCGTGACCGCCTACATGCAGGATCTTGACGAGGAGCTCTGGAAGCTCGGCATCTACTCCAAGACCAAGCACAATGAGGTTGCCCCCAGCCAGCACGAAATGGCGCCCGTGTACTGCGACTGCAACACCGCGTGCGATCAGAATCAGCTGACGATGGACATCATGAAAAAGGTTGCCGACCGGCACGGTCTTGTCTGCCTGCTGCATGAAAAGCCCTTTGCGGGCGTCAACGGCTCCGGCAAGCACGACAACTGGTCGCTTGCCACCGACTCCGGTGAAAATCTCTTTGCCCCCGGCAAGACGCCGAGCCAGAACGCGCAGTTTTTGCTGTTCCTGACCGCCTTCATCGAAGGCGTCGACGAGTATCAGGAGCTTCTGCGCTCCACGGTTGCTTTCGCCGGAAACGATCACCGTCTCGGCGGGCAGGAAGCGCCGCCTGCCGTCATCTCCATCTATCTCGGAGACGAGCTGAGCGATGTCATCGACTCCATCATCGGCGAGACCGACTACACCGACCGCAAAAAGGGCGCGCTGCGCATCGGTGTCGACGTGCTCCCCACCATTCCGCAGGACACGACCGACCGCAACCGCACGTCGCCGCTCGCCTTCACGGGCAACAAATTTGAGTTCCGCATGCTCGGCTCGAGCCAGTCGATTTCGGGTCCCAACATCGTCCTCAATACCATCATGGCAGAGGAGCTGAAAAAATACGCCGACGCGCTCGAAGGCGCGCAGGATTTTGAAGCGGCGCTGCATGCGCTCATCCGGGACGCACTGCGCGCGCACCGCAGAATCCTCTTCAACGGCAACGGCTACGAAGGCAGCTGGCTGGAGGAGGCAAAGCGCCGCGGGCTTGCAAACCTCGCCTCCACCGCAGACGCGCTTCCTGCCTTCATTCTGGAGAAGAACATCGACCTTCTGTCGCGACACAGTGTGTTCAGCCGCAGCGAAATGCTGGCGCGGCACGAGATTCACATGGAGAACTATTCCAAGGTCATCAAGATCGAAGCGTCCACGCTCATTGACATTGTCCAGCACACGCTGTTAAACGCCGCAACGGCGTACACGCGCGACCTCTGCACTGCGATTCTGCAGAAAAAAGCTGCCCTGCCGGGCGATACCTGCCGGGTGGAGTCCGCGCTTGCCGCGTCCGTAAGCCGTCTGGGCGAGGACCTGCTCGACCGCTGCGCCGCGCTCAAAACCGCGCTCGACACCATGCCCAAAACGCTCGACGCCGAGGGCGAAATGCACTACTGCCACGATCAGCTTGTGCCTGCCATGGGCAAGGTCCGCGAGACCATCGACCACATGGAAACGCTCGTTGCCAGCTCCTACTGGCCCGTGCCGACGTACTGTGACCTTCTCTTTTCCGTCTGAAAGCTAACGCTTTCAGACGGAATGGGCTGCGCCTCGACTGCGGGCGCGAAACTCTGCGAGGCAAACATAGAAATCCCCGCCGATATTCGTCGGCGGGGATTTCTTTTACTTTGTATGTGCTGCCAGGAAACCCTCGATGGCTGCAATCTGCATGGCAGTCTGCTCGGGCGCGGGTCCGCCGTAGCTTTTGCGCTGGGACACGCAGGTGTCCAGACTGATCGCCTCGTAGACATCTGGCGCAAACAGCGGCGAGAGCCGCTTCAGCTCCGTCAGAGATAACTCTTCGAGCGTGCAGCCCTTTTGCGTACACAGGTACACCAGCTGCCCCGAGACTTTGTAGGCGTCGCGGAAGGGCATGCCCTTTTTGGTCAGGTAATCGGCACAGTCGGTCGCGTTCAGAAAGCCCTTGCCCGCTGCCGTGCGCATGTTTTCGGGCAGTACCGTCATCGTATCGACCATCGCGGCGAACACGGGGATGCACTGGTTTAACGTATCGAGCGTGTCGAAGACCGGCTCCTTGTCCTCCTGCATGTCCTTGTTGTATGCCAGCGGCAGGCTCTTCATGACGGTAAGAAGCCCCATCAGATCTCCGTAAACTCTGCCCGTCTTGCCGCGGACCAGCTCTGCCACGTCCGGGTTTTTCTTCTGCGGCATGATCGAAGACCCCGTGGCATATGCATCGTCCAGCTCCACGAATTTAAACTCCCAGCTGCACCAGGCAATGATTTCCTCGCTGAACCGGCTCAGGTGCATCATGAGAATCGACGCATCCGACAAGAATTCCAGCGCGTAGTCGCGGTCCGATACGCCGTCGAGCGAATTTTTCATCGGACCTGCAAAGCCGAGCGCCGAAGCAGTCTGGAACCGGTCGATGGGATACGTCGTCCCGGCAAGCGCGCCCGAGCCGAGGGGGCACTCGTTCATGCGGGTCCGGCAGTCTTCCAGTCTTGTGATGTCACGTGTGAACATGCTGGCGTAGGCAAGCAGATGCTGCGCCAGGGTAATCGGCTGCGCCCTTTGCAAATGCGTATAGCCGGGCATGACGGTCTGGGTATGCGCCTTCGCCTTTTCGCACAGGACCTTCTCCAGCTGCAGAAGCTTTTCGATCACGCCGGAAATTTCCTCGCGCAGATACAGCCGGAAATCGAGCGCGACCTGATCGTTCCGGCTTCTTGCCGTATGCAGGCGCTTGCCGGCGTCGCCGATTTTCGCGGTCAGCAGCGTCTCGACGTTCATGTGGATATCCTCGTTGTCGGCGGTAAACGTAACCTTGCCCGCCTCGATCTCCGCCAGAAGCTCCGTCAGCCCCTGCTGGATTTTCTCGTTGTCCTGCGCCGTGAGAATGCCGCAGTCGCAGAGCATCTGCGCGTGCGCCATGGAGCCGGTGATGTCCTGCTTGTAAAGTCGCTGGTCAAAGGAAATGGAGGCGTTGAAGTCGTTGACCAGCTCGTCGGTCTGTTTCTGAAAGCGTCCTGCCCAAAGTTTCATAGCTTATTCCTCGCAAAACAGCCTGCCCGCCCGGGCAGGCTGTCTGGTATTTCTTTTGTTTTTACGTTGTATTGCAGTTCCGGTGCAGCAGATCCGCATCTTCTCTGCGCGAGAGATGTTTCGCCGGAAGAAGGCGCAGGAGGCGAAGGCGTATCGTGTATACTCCGAGCCTCCCGCAACGCACTGCCGGTGGAACAGATCCGCATCTTCCCTGCGCGAGAGATGTTCCGCCGGAAGAAGGCGCGGAAGGCGAAGGCGTATCGTGTATAC
>DPCD01000087.1:5307-6529 GCA_003516765.1 Clostridiales bacterium
TATCGTGTATACTCCGAGCCTCCCGCAACGCACTGCCGACGGAACAGATCCGCGCAGATCAGAGTTTGCCGGATTTCAGCAGGGACTGTACCTTCGTGGGAAGACCCCAGATGTTGATGAAGCCGGCGGACTGCGCCTGGTCGAAGTCGCTCTCGCCGAAGGTGACGAGGTTTTCGGAATACAGGGAGTTGGGTGAGGTGATGCCGGCGTTGATCATGTTGCCCTTGTAGAGCTTGAGCTTGACGGTGCCGGTGCAGTTCTCGTTTGCCTTCTTGGCAAAGGCGGTGAGCGCTTCCTGCAGGGCGGAGAACCACTTGCCGTTGTAGATGAGGTCTGCGTAGTCGACGGCAAGCTTGGACTTCATGTGGGCAGTCTCCTTGTCGAGGGTGAGCATTTCCAGCTGCTCGTGGGCAAAGTAGAGAATCGTGCCGCCCGGGGTCTCATAGATGCCGTGGTCCTTCATGCCGATGAGCCGGTTTTCCACGATATCGAGAATGCCGATGCCGTTCTTGCCGCCCAGCTCGTTGAGCTTCGCGATGATCTGAGAAACCTTCATCTTTTCTCCGTTGACCGCAACGGGCACGCCCGCCTCAAAGTCGATGGAAACCTCGGTAGGAACGTCGGGCGCCTGATAGGGAGAGACGCTCATCTCGAGGAACTTCGCCTTGTCGAGATTCGGCTCGTTCGCGGGGTCTTCGAGGTCGAGACCCTCGTGGCTCAGGTGCCACAGGTTCTTGTCCTTGGAGTAGTTGGTCTCTCTGGAAATCTTCAGCGGCACATTGTGCGCCTCGGCGTAGTCGATTTCCTCGTCTCTGGACTTGATGCTCCACTCTCTCCACGGCGCGATGACCGGCATGCCGGGCGCAAAATACTGGATTGCCAGCTCAAAGCGGACCTGATCGTTTCCTTTGCCGGTGCAGCCGTGGGCAATGGCATCCGCGCCCTCGGCAAGCGCAATCTCGGCAAGCTTCTTGCCGATGATGGGTCTTGCAAACGCCGTGCCGAGCAGGTACTTTTCATACTTCGCACCCATCATGATCGACGGGACGATAATCTCGTCGCACATTTCATCGACAAGGTCGGCGATGATCAGCTTGCTTGCACCGGTCTTGAGCGCCTTCTCTTCCAGACCCTCCAGCTCGTCGCCCTGACCGACGTCGGCGGCAACAGCGATGATTTCGGGGTTATTGTAGTTTTCCTTCAGCCAGGGAATGATGATGGA
>DPCD01000142.1:0-218 GCA_003516765.1 Clostridiales bacterium
GCCAACTGCCGTCAGGGCACGCAGAGCGCTCTGACCCGTGCAGAGGTTTCCGGCGGCGGCATCAAGCCGTGGCGCCAGAAGGGCACCGGCCGCGCCCGTCAGGGCTCCATCCGCGCTCCGCAGTGGTATCATGGCGGCATCGTGTTTGCCCCCAAGCCCCGCGACTACAGCTACACCCTCAACAAGAAGGTCAAGAGACTGGCTATGAAGTCCGTCCT
>DPCD01000142.1:479-2487 GCA_003516765.1 Clostridiales bacterium
CGAGATCAAGACCAAGAGCTTCAAGAGCTTCCTGAAGGCTGTCAACGCCGACTGCAAGGCGCTGGTTGTCACCGCAGAAAACGACGAGATCGTCGTCAAGAGCGCTGCCAACATCCCTGGCGTCCTGGTCACCTTCGCCAACCTCATCAACGTCTACGACATCCTGAACGCCAAGAAGCTGGTCGTCGACCAGGCTGCTCTTGCTAAGATCGAGGAGGTGTTCGCATAATGAAGACCGCATACGACATCATCATCAAGCCCGTCATCACCGAACAGTCCATGGAACAGACCGAAGCCAAGAAGTACGTCTTCCAGGTTGCCATCGATGCCAACAAGAGCGAAATCAAGAAGGCTATCGAGCAGATTTTCGGTGTCAAGGTCGAAAAGGTCAACACCATCCGCATGGACGGCAAAGCCAAGCGCCAGGGCGTGACCTCCGGTCGCCGCGCCAACTGGAAAAAGGCAATGGTCAAGCTGACTGCCGATTCCAAGACCATCGAGTTCTTCGAAGGCATGGTCTAATTGAATTCTTAGAAGGAGTGTAAACGCAATATGGCGATTAAATCTTTTAAGCCGTATACCCCGTCGAGAAGAAACATGACCGTTTCCGCCTTCGACGGCGTGGATAAGAAGGCAAAGCCCGTACCCAGCCTGCTGCAGACCGTCAAGAAGAATGCCGGTCGCAACAGCTACGGCAGAATCACCGTCCGCCATCGCGGCGGCGGCAACAAGCGCAAGTACCGCATCATCGACTTCCGCCGTGACAAGATGGAAATGCCCGCAGTTGTGCAGCGTCTCGAGTACGACCCCAACCGCAGCGCATTCATCGCTCTGGTGAAGTATGAAGACGGCGAGCTGCGCTACATCCTCGCGCCCGTCGGTCTGAAGGCTGGCGACACCGTCGTCTCCTCCGCTTCCGCCGATATCAAGCCCGGCAACTGCCTGCCGATCGCCAACATCCCCGTTGGCACCATCATCCACAACATCGAGCTGTATCCGGGTCGCGGCGCTCAGCTCGTCCGCTCCGCCGGCGCTGCTGCGCAGCTGATGGCAAAGGACGCCGAACTTGCTCAGGTCCGTCTTCCTTCCGGCGAAGTTCGCCTGGTCCGCATGAACTGCACCGCAGTTATCGGTCAGGTCGGCAACCTCGACCATGAGAATGTCCACATCGGCAAAGCCGGTCGTACCCGTCACATGGGCATCCGCCCGACCGTCCGCGGCTCCGTCATGAACCCGAACGATCACCCGCACGGCGGCGGCGAAGGCAAGAGCCCTGTTGGTCATCCCGGTCCCATGACCCCGTGGGGCAAGCCGGCGATGGGTCTGAAGACGCGCAAGGCGAAGAACCGTACCAACAAGTATATCTTCAAGCGCAGAAATGCGAAGTAAGGAGGACATGAAATGAGCAGAAGCATCAAGAAAGGTCCGTTTGTAGCTCCCGAGCTGTTCAAGCGCGTAGAAGAGCTCAACAAGAACGGCGAAAAGAAGGTCCTCAAGACCTGGTCCCGCGCATCTACCATTTTCCCCTCCTTCGTCGGTCACACCATCGCTGTGCATGACGGTCGCCGTCATGTGCCGGTCTACATCACCGAAGACATGGTCGGTCACAAGCTGGGCGAATTTGTTCCCACCAGAACCTTCCGTGGTCACTCCGGCAGTAAGACCACCAATTCTTAATGAAGGAGGACGCCAGAACAATGGAAGCTAGAGCTTATCTGAAATATCTGCGGATCTCTCCGCGCAAGGTCTCCATTCTTTGCGACCTCATCCGCGGCAAGGACATCAAGACCGCGACCGCTTATCTGATGCAGACCCCGAAGGCGGCCTCCGAGCCCATGCTCAAGCTGCTCAAGAGCGCTGTGGCAAACGCAGAGAACAACAACGGCATGGACGTTGAGAAGCTGTATGTGTCTACCGCGATTGCGAACCCGGGTCCCACGCTCAAGCGTGGCATGCCCAGAGCGCAGGGCAGATACAACCGCATTCTCAAGAGAACCACTCACATCAC
>DPCD01000142.1:2784-3269 GCA_003516765.1 Clostridiales bacterium
TGGGACTCTCGTTGGTATGCCCGTGAAGACAAAGTCGGTGATCTGATTGTTGAGGACTACAACATCCGTAAGTACCTCAAGAGCACCCTCTATGCCGCCGGCATCGCCAAGATCGAAATCGAAAGAGACAACGCAAAGGTCAAGATCAACATCCACTGCTCCCGTCCCGGTGTCATCATCGGCAAGGGCGGCACGGAGATCGAGGCTCTGCGCCAGAAGGTAGAAGCAAAGCTCGGCAAGACCGTCGCTCTCAACATCGTTGAGGTCCGCAGCCCCGACATGAACGCACAGCTCGTCGCGGAGAACATCGCTGCACAGCTCGAAAAGCGTATCTCCTTCCGCCGCGCAATGAAGCAGGCGATCCAGAGAGCAACCAGACTCGGCGCAAAGGGCATCAAGTGCTCCTGCGGCGGTCGTCTGGGCGGCGCTGAGATTGCAAGAAGCGAATCCTACCATGAAGGCACCATCCCCCTGCAGACCATCCG
>DPCD01000142.1:3575-3962 GCA_003516765.1 Clostridiales bacterium
ACACCACCTACGGCAAGATCGGCTGCAAGGTCTGGATCTATAAGGGCGAAGTTCTGAACACGACCCTTCGTGCAGAGAACCCCGAGCCCGCAAAGCGCGAGCGCCGTCAGCGCGACGACCGCCGCGGCGACCGCCGCAACAGTGACCGCCGGAACAACGGCGAGCGCCGCCCTTATGGTGAGAGAAGATACAACAACGACCGTAGGGAAGGAGGCAACCGCTAATGTTAATGCCCAAAAGAACCAAGTACCGTCGTGTACAGAGAGGCCGCATGAAGGGCGCTGCCTCCCGTGGCAACAAGATCGCTTACGGCGAGTTCGGTATCCAGGCAATGGAACCGGGCTGGATCACCGGCAACCAGATTGAGGCGGCTCGTGTCGCTATGAC
>DPCD01000142.1:4222-5490 GCA_003516765.1 Clostridiales bacterium
ATCAAGATTTTCCCCGACAAGCCTGTTTCGAAGAAGGCGCTCGGCGTCCGTATGGGCTCCGGTAAAGGCGCGCCCGAATACTGGGTTGCAGTCGTGAAAAATCAGAAGGTTATGTTCGAAATCGGCGGCGTTTCCGAAGAGGAAGCGCGCGAGGCACTGCGTCTTGCTCAGCACAAGCTGCCCATCAAGACGAAGATCATTGCCAGAGAAGCCCCGGAAACCGAGAATGGTGGTGAATAAGATGAAGGCAAACGAAATCCGTAAAATGTCTGCCGCTGAGCTGGAAGGCAAGCTGGCTGAACTGAAGAAGGACCTGTTCATGCTGAGAATGCAGCATGCGACCAATCAGCTGGATAACCCCCTGCAGATTGCTGTTGTCAAGAAAGATATTGCCCGCATCAAAACTATTATTCGTGAGAACGAGACCAAGTAACGGAGGTAAGCGAACATGAGTGAAAATACCAGAGCTTTCCGCAAAACCAGGATTGGTACCGTCGTCTCGGATAAGATGGACAAGACCATCGTGGTTGCGATCGAAACCAACGTGCAGCACAAGCTGTACCACAAAATCATCAAGAGAACCTACAAGCTGAAGGCGCATGACGAGCAGAACGCTGCCGGTATCGGCGATACCGTCAAGGTCATGGAGTGCCGTCCTCTGTCCAAGGACAAGAGATGGAGACTTGTAGAGATCATCGAAAAGGCTAAGTAAGGAGGTCGACAACTATGATTCAGAGTGAAAGCTATTTGAAGGTTGCCGACAATACCGGCGCCAAGGAAATCAAGTGCATCCGCGTTCTCGGCGGCGCAAAGCGCAAGTTCGGCAACATCGGCGACGTCGTCGTTGCTTCCGTGCGCAAGGCTGCTCCGAACGGCACGGTCAAGAAGGGCGAGGTCGTCAAGGCCGTTATCGTCCGCTCTGTCAAGGGCACCCGTCGTACCGACGGCACCTACGTCCGCTTCGACGAGAACGCAGCCGTTCTCATCAAGGATGACAACAGCCCGCGCGGCACCCGTATTTTTGGGCCGGTGGCGAGAGAGCTTCGTGACAGCGGTTACATGAAGATCTGCTCTCTGGCACCTGAGACAGTTTAATAGGGGGACCAAGAGATGAACGTTAAGAAGAACGATACCGTGGTTGTCCTGTCCGGCAAGGACAAGGGCAAGAAGGGTAAGGTCCTCGAGGCTATGCCCGCAACCGGCAAGGTCGTTGTTGAAGGCATCAACGTTGCGACCTGCCATGTCAAGCCGAAGAAGCAGGGCGAAGA
>DPCD01000142.1:5752-15313 GCA_003516765.1 Clostridiales bacterium
TGCGGCAAGGCGACCCGCGAAGCTTTCAAGGTTGAAAACGGCGCGAAGGTCCGTGTCTGCAAGAAGTGCGGCGAGACTATTTGAGAGGGAGGATTGAAGAATGTCCAGACTGCATGTAAAGTACAATGAAGAAATCGCTCCCGCTCTCATGACCAAGTTCCAGTACAAGAGCGTGATGCAGATCCCCAAGCTCAGCAAGGTCATCGTCAACGTTGGCTGCGGCGAGTCCAAGGGCAACGCCAAGGAAATCGAGGCAATCTGCAAGGATATCGCTACCATCACCGGTCAGAAGCCCATCACGACCAAGGCGCGCAAGTCCGTTGCGAACTTCAAGGTCCGTGAAGGCGAAACCGTCGGCGTCAAGGTCACGCTGCGCGGCGAGAGAATGTATGAGTTCCTCGATCGTCTGTTCAACGTGGCTCTGCCCCGTGTCCGCGACTTCCGCGGCATCAACCCCAACTCCTTCGACGGCCGCGGCAACTATGCCTTTGGTCTGAAGGAACAGCTGATCTTCCCTGAAATCGAATACGACAAGGTCGATAAGATCCGCGGCATGGATATCTGCATCTGCACCACCGCGACTACCGACGAAGAAGCCAAGGAACTGCTGACCATGGTCGGCGCTCCGTTCTACGCTTGATTGGAGGATTTGACGAATGGCTAGAAAAGCAATGATTCTCAAGCAGAAGGAAGAACCCAAGTTCTCCACCCGCTACTACAACCGCTGCAAGATCTGCGGCCGTCCCCATGCTTATCTGCGTGACTACGGCGTCTGCAGAATTTGCTTCAGAGAACTCGCGTACAAGGGTCAGATCCCTGGTGTCAGAAAGGCATCCTGGTAATCTGAAACGGTGCCGGAAGGCACAAAACTGAGACACATCGTCTCACAAACAATTTGTTATCGCCAGGGCGGCTCTGCCGCCCTCCAACGATAAAAATAAGGATGGCGAAAGGTCACGGTTAATTGGCGGACGTTCGTCTGCCGGATCGATTAGTCGTGATACCTCGTCACCGGAACCGCTTTTTGCGGTAACTTCAAACTAGGAGGAAAAACAAATGCAAATCACTGATCCCGTTGCCGATATGCTGACCCGTATCCGGAATGCAAACACGGCAAAACATGAGTCTGTGGATGTTCCTGCTTCCAACCTGAAGAAGGCAATCGCACAGATCCTGCTCGACGAAGGCTACATCAAGTCCTTCGAGGTCGTTGAAGACGGTACCCAGGGTATCATCCGCATCCAGCTGAAGTATCTCGCTGGCAAGGAAAAGGTCATCAGCGGTCTTCGCAGAGTCTCCAAGCCCGGTCTGCGCGTTTACGCCGGTGCTGACGAGCTGCCCAGAGTCCTCAAGGGTCTCGGCATTGCAATTATTTCCACGTCCAAGGGCGTCATGACCGACAAGAAGGCTCGCGCGAACCATGTCGGCGGCGAAGTCCTGGCATTCGTATGGTAAGGAGGGTATTGAACGATGTCTAGAATTGGTAGAATGCCCGTTACCATCCCCGCAGGCGTTGAGGTTTCCGTTGCGGAGCCGAACGTTGTGACCGTCAAGGGTCCGAAGGGCACGCTGACCCAGACGATGCGTCCCGAAATGATCATCAAGGTTGAAGATGGCGTCATTCATGTTGGTCGTCCGTCCGAAGACAAGCTTCACAAGAGCCTGCACGGTCTGACCCGCAGCCTGATCCATGACATGGTTGTCGGCGTGACCGAGGGCTTCAAGAAAGAGCTCGACATCAACGGCGTCGGCTACAGAGCCAGCAAGGAAGGCAACAAGCTCGTCATGAACCTTGGTTATTCCCACCTTGTGACCATGGAAGAGATCGACGGCATCACCGTCGAGGTTCCGGCTCCCAACAAGGTGATCGTCCATGGCATTGACAAGCAGAAGGTCGGTCAGTTTGCCGCCAACGTCAGAGCCAAGAGACCGCCTGAGCCTTATAAGGGCAAGGGTATCAAGTATACGACTGAGGTCATTCGCCATAAAGAAGGCAAGGCCGGCGGTAAGAAATAATTAGGAGGTGTGCCATAATGGTTAAAACGTTTGATAAAAATGCACAGCGCATGAAGCGCCACACCAGAGTGCGCGGCAAGATCTCCGGCACGCCCGAAAGACCTCGCCTGAATGTCTATCGCAGCAATGCGAACATCTACGCACAGGTCATTGACGACGTCAATGGCGTCACGCTGGTTTCCGCATCCACTCTTGACAAGGAATTCGAAGGCGCTACCGGCAACAAGGAAGCTGCCCGCAAGGTCGGCAAGCTGGTTGCAGAGCGCGCCAAGGCAAAGGGCATCGACACTGTCGTGTTCGACCGCGGTGGTTATATCTATCATGGTCGTGTGGCAGAGCTTGCTGAGGGCGCCCGTGAAGGCGGCCTGGAATTCTAATCGGAGGAGGATGAACAATGGCTTACAATAGAGACAGAGCACCGAAGAAAGACAACGCTCCCGAGTTTATCGAGAAGGTTGTTTACCTCAACCGTGTTTCCAAAACCGTCAAGGGCGGCCGTGTTATGAAGTTCTCCGCTCTGGTTGTTGTCGGCGACGGCAAGGGCACCGTGGGCTACGGCTTGGGCAAGGCTGCCGAAGTTTCCGAAGCAATCCTGAAGGGCATTGCCGACGCGAAGAAGAACATGGTCAAGGTTACCCTCGAGGGTACCACCATTCCCCATGACGTCATCGGCGAGTTCGGCGCAGGTCGCGTCATGCTCAAGCCCGCACCCGAAGGCACCGGCATCATCGCCGGCGGCGCTGTTCGTGCGGTCATGGAAGCAGCCGGTATTTCCAACATTCGTGCAAAGTGCCTGCGCTCCAACAACCCCCAGAACGTGGTCAAGGCAACGATGCAGGGTCTGATGAGCCTGCGCGACGCAGCGGCTGTCGCTCGCATCCGGGGCAAGAGCGTAGAAGAAATTGTCGGTTAAGGAGGACTCTGAAATGGCAAATCTGAGAATCAAGCTTGTCAAGAGCCTCAACGGCCGTCTTGAAAAGCACATTGCGACTGCGCATTCCCTCGGTCTGCGCAAGATCGGTCAGGAAACCGTTCAGCCTGACAACACCCAGACCCGCGGTAAGATCGCAAAGATCGGCTACCTGCTTCAGGTCACGGAAGAACAGTAAGGAGGACAAGTAGATGAATTTACACGAACTTGCTCCGGTTATGGGTTCCACCCATGTCAATAAGCGCAAGGGCCGCGGCTCGGCAACGGGCAACGGCAAGACGGCAGGCCGCGGACACAAGGGTCAGAAGGCCCGTTCGGGCGGCAAGCTCCGCATCGGCTTTGAAGGCGGTCAGATGCCTCTGGCACGCCGCATCCCGAAGCGCGGCTTCAACAACATCTTCGCGAAGCCTCTGACGGCTGTGAACGTTGCGGTTCTCAACCAGTTCGAAGACGGTGCGGTCGTCGACTCCGCCGCTCTGATCGCCAAGGGCATCCTGCAGGACTGCAAGTATGGTCTGAAGGTTCTCGGCAACGGTAATGTGACGAAGAACGTCACGGTGAAGGCTGCTGCTTTCTCCGAGTCTGCCAAGGAAAAAATCGAAAAGGCAGGCGGAAAGGCCGAGGTGGTGTAAGTGTTTACTACACTCCGTAACGCCTGGAAAATTCCCGAGCTTCGCAAAAAGATCATCTTCACGCTGATCGTGATGCTGATCTATCGGCTTGGCAACTGCGTCCCCGTTCCCTATGTCAACGTTGTTGCGCTGAACAACTACTTCACGCAGCAGCTGGCAAACACCGTTCTCGGTCTTTACAATGCGATGTCGGGCTCTGCATTCTCGCAGGCTACCGTGTTTGCACTCGGTATTCAGCCCTACATCAACGCCTCCATTATCATCGAGCTTCTGACCATCGCGATTCCGGCTCTGGAACGCCTGGCAAAGGAAGACGGTGAGGAAGGTCGCAAGAAGATCCAGAACATCACCCGTTACACGACCATCGGTCTGGGCTTGCTCATGGGCTTTGCATATTATGTGATGCTCAAGAACTACAGTCTGCTCGACAAGACCGGCTTTGTCTACGGTCTTGTGATCGTCCTGACCTTTACGGCAGGCGCGTCCTTCCTGATGTGGATGGGCGAGCAGATCAACGAGTTCGGCATCGGCAACGGCATCTCGATGATCCTCTTTGCCGGTATCGTCTCCCGGATTCCGCAGCAGCTCAGCACGATGATTTCCTCGATCGCAAGCGGCTCGCTCAAGTGGTACACCGCGCTTCTGCTGATTGTCGGCATTCTGGCAATCATGATCTTCATCGTGTTCATCACGAATTCCGAGCGCAGAATTCCCGTGCAGTACGCAAAGCGTGTCGTCGGTCGGAAAATGTATGGTGGTCAGTCTACGCATCTGCCCATCAAGGTCAATATGTCCGGCGTCCTGCCTGTCATCTTCGCACAGTCCATCGCTTCTCTGCCCGCAACGATCATTGCGTTCACCGGCACGAGCAGCACCGGCTTCTGGGCGTGGATGAACAAGTACGTCTTCGATAGCAAGAGTGCAATCTATCTGGTGTGCTACTTCCTGCTGATCATTGCGTTCAGCTACTTCTATTCCACCATCCAGTTTAACCCGATCGAAATCGCCAACAATCTCAAGAAGAACGGCGGCTTCATCCCCGGCTTCCGTCCGGGCAAGCCCACGGCTGATTTCATTCTGAAGGTTATCAACAAGATTACGCTCTTTGGCGCTCTGTATCTTGCAATCGTGGCAATCATGCCGATTCTCGTCGGCATCATCATCGGCAACTCGACCCTCGGCATCGGCGGCACGTCTGTCATCATCGTTGTTGGTGTGGCACTCGAAACCGTCAAGGCAATGGAAGCACAGATGCTGATGCGCCACTACAAAGGCTTCCTGGAGTAAGCCGGAGGGATCGAAATGAAACTGATTCTTTTAGGTGCTCCGGGAGCCGGGAAGGGTACGCAGGCTGAAATCATCAGCGAAAAGCTGCATATCCCGACCATTTCCACTGGCAACATTCTTCGTGAAGCGATCAAAAACGGCACCGAAACCGGTCTGAAAGCGAAGAGCTTTATGGACGCGGGCAAGCTCGTACCGGACGATGTGATCATCGGCATCGTCTCCGAGCGTGTGGCGCAGCCTGATTGCGCGAACGGCTTCATCCTCGACGGCGTGCCTCGCACGCTGCCGCAGGCCGAGGCGCTGGAAGCGGCAGGTATCCATTTTGATCGCGTGGTTTCCATCGAGATCGAAGACGCTGTGATTGAAGCGCGTATGACCGGTCGCCGCGTCTGCGGCAGCTGCGGCGCCAGCTTCCACCTCACAGCACATCCGCCCAAGGTCGAAGGCGTCTGCGACGTCTGCGGCAAGGAGCTGATCGTCCGCAAGGATGATGCGCCCGAAACCGTCAAGAACCGCCTCAAGGTCTTCCATGCGGAGACGGAGCCTCTCAAGGACTTCTATGAGAAGCTCGGCGTTCTGAAGCTGGTCGAAGGCAATCAGCCGATTGAAGCAGCAACCAGAGACATTCTGGCGGCTCTGGGTGTATAACTATGATTCCAGTCAAAAATGAGCGCGAGATAGAGGTTATGCGCCGGGCCTGTAAAATTACCGCGGCAGCGCGTGCTTTGGCAGGCGAAATGGTAAGGCCGGGCGTCACAACCAAACAGATCGACAAGGCGGTACACGATTACATCGTGTCGCAGGGCGCAAAGCCAACCTTCCTGCACTACGGAGGGTTCCCCGCAAGCGTCTGCATCTCCGTCAACGAAGTGGTCATCCATGGGATCCCGGGCAACCGGGTTCTCAAGGAGGGCGACATCGTCTCGATAGATGTGGGCGCGCAGTGGGGCGGTTTTACTGGTGACTGCGCCGCAACCTTTGCCTGCGGAAAAATTTCAGAGCAGGCACAAAAGCTCATTACGGTAACAGAACAGAGCTTCTACGAGGGTATCAAATTTGCACGTCAGGGATACCGGATCTCCGACATCGGTCACGCCGTACAGACATACGTGGAAAGCCAGGGCTTTGGCGTTGTCCGCGCGTTTGTCGGTCACGGTGTGGGCGAGCATCTGCACGAAGAACCGGAAGTCCCCAATTTTGGCGCCCCCGGCAGAGGTCCGCGCATGGTCAAAGGCATGACCCTGGCAGTCGAGCCGATGGTCACGGAAGGCACGTACGAGGTACGGGTCCTGAAGGACAAATGGACGACTGTAACTGCCGATGGCAAGCTCGCGGCTCACTACGAAAACTCGATTCTGATTACCGACGGCGAGCCGGAAATTCTCACCGTTACAGAGGGGCTTTGAAAACATGGAAGTATCCAAAGCGGACATGATTGTATCGCTTGCAGGACGCGACAAAGGGCAGCTGTTTTTCGTGGTCGACACGGATGAACAGTATGTCTACCTCGCCGACGGCAAGGGACGACGGCTGGAAAGCCCGAAGCGCAAAAAGCGCCGGCACGTCCGGAAGCTCCCTTTGTATCCATCCCGCGTCGCCGAGAAACTTCGCAACGGCGACAAGGTTCTCAACAGCGAATTACGAAGGGAATTGGCCGTTTTCGGTCAAACATTCAATAGTCAAAACCAAGGGGGTTAATTGATCTTGGCAAAAGACGACGTAATCGAACTTGAGGGCATCGTAACTGATGCGCTGCCGAATGCCATGTTCTCCGTCGATATCGGCGGCGGGCACACCATTCTGGCACATATTTCCGGCAAGCTCCGGATGAACTTTATCAAGATTCTGCCCGGAGACAAGGTGACCGTTCAGATGTCGCCCTATGATCTGACAAGAGGCAGAATCACGTGGAGAAGTAAATAGAGCCACTTGCTCAAATGGAGGTTAACAGTATGAAGGTAAGACCGTCCGTTAAGCCCATGTGCGAAAAGTGCAAGATCATCAAGCGCAAGGGCCGTGTTATGGTAATTTGCGAAAACCCGAAGCATAAGCAGAGACAAGGTTAATAGGAGGTGCTCTGAATAGTATGGCACGTATTGCTGGTATTGACCTGCCCCGTGAAAAGAGAATCGAAATCGGTTTGACTTATATCTACGGTATCGGCAGAAAAAGCGCACAGGACATCCTGAAGGCAGCCGGTGTGGATGGCGACATCCGCGTCAAGGATCTGACGGAAGATCAGGAATCCGCTCTGCGTGAAGTAATCGACAAACATTACACCATTGAGGGCGACCTCCGCCGTGAAGTCGCGCTCAACATCAAGCGCCTGACTGAGATCGGCTGCTACCGCGGTGTCCGTCACCGTCGTGGGCTGCCCGTCCGCGGTCAGAGAACAAAGACCAACGCTCGTACCCGCAAGGGTCCCAAGAAGACCATTGCGAACAAGAAGAAGTAAGGGGAGTGTGAGATAGTATGGCAAAAGCAGTCAAAAAGGTTATCAAGCGCCGTCGTGAGCGCAAGGTTATCGAAAAGGGCGCCGTGCATATCCGCTCGTCCTTTAACAACACCATGGTTACCGTGACCGACGCCAACGGTAACGCTCTGTCCTGGGCCTCCTCTGGTGGTCTCGGATTCCGCGGAAGCAGAAAGTCGACCCCGTACGCCGCGCAGATGGTCGCTGAGACCGCTGCAAAGGCAGCTGTCGACAACTACGGTCTGAAGACGGTTGAAGTCTTCGTCAAGGGTCCCGGTCAGGGCCGTGAGTCCGCAATCCGCGCGCTGCAGTCTGCTGGTCTGGAAGTTACCATGATCAAGGACGTCACCCCCATTCCGCACAATGGCTGCCGTCCCCCGAAGCGCCGCCGCGTGTAATAGGCAAGGAGGAGAATAGTTATGGCAAAGAACACACAGCCTGTATTAAAGCGTTGCAGAACGCTGGGCGTATCTCCCGCTGCAATGGGTTACAGCAAGCAGTCCAACCGCAACCCCGGCGGCAAGAGAAGAACCAAGAAGTCCGAGTATGGCACGCAGCTGACCGAGAAGCAGAAGGTCAAGTTTGTCTACGGCATCCTGGAAAAGCAGTTCAGAATGTACTACGAAAAGGCAGAGAGAATGAACGGCAACACCGGCGAAATTCTTCTGAGCCTGGTCGAGCGCAGACTCGACAACGTCGTGTATCGTCTGGGCTTCGCCTCCACGCGCCGCGAGGCTCGTCAGCTGGTGAACCATGGTCACTACACCGTCAACGGCAAGTCGGTCAACGTCCCCTCCTACCTGGTCGATGTGAACGATGTGATCGCTGTCAGTGAAAAGAGCAGCTCCAACAACCGCTTCAAGAAGATGAAGGAAGACGACACTTTCATCGCAGCTCCGAAGTGGCTGGAAAGAGACAAGAACAACCTCACCGGTAAGGTTATTGCGCTGCCCGCAAGAGACGATATTGACTTTGAGATCGCAGAAAATCTGATCGTCGAATTGTACTCCAAGTAACGTTTCACCCTCGTTTATTGGTAAGCTGAATTCGGCAGCGAAACGCAAGGTTTCGCAGTTACAAGGAGGGTTTAATTATTCATGGTAGAAATTGAAAAGCCGCGTATTGAGTGTATGGATTCCCCGGAGGATGGTTCCTACGGCAAATATGTCGTCGAACCTCTGGAAAGAGGCTACGGCACCACCCTCGGCAACTCTCTGCGCAGGATTCTTCTTTCCTCCCTGCCCGGCACAGCCGCGACCTCGATCAAGATCGCGGGTGTGCAGCACGAGTTCTCCACGATTCCCGGCGTCAAGGAAGACGTCACGGAGATCGTTCTGAATGTAAAGAAGATCATTGCCAGACTGCACTGCCAGGGCACGAAGACCGTCTTCATCGACGCCACCGGCGAACGTGAAGTCACTGCCGGCGACATCAAGGCAGACGGCGAGGTCGAGATTCTCAATCCTGACCTTCATATCTGCTCGCTGGGTCCTGACGCCACCTTCAACATGGAAATCACGCTGAGCCACGGCCGCGGATACGTCTCGTCCGATAAGAACAAGACGCCCAACATGCCCATCGGAACGATTGCCGTCGATTCGATTTACACGCCGGTCTACAAGGTGAACTACACCGTGGAGAACACCCGTGTGGGCAACATGACAGACTATGACAAGCTTACGCTCGAAGTCTGGACCGATTCTACCATCTCCGCAAGAGATGCGGTCAGCCTCGGTGCAAAGATTTTGTCCGATCATCTGAGCCTGTTCACGGATCTTTCCGATACCGTGGCAAACAAGCCGACGATGGCGGAAAAGCCTGAGACGCATCGCGACAAGGTCCTGGAAATGACCATCGAAGAGCTTGACCTGTCCGTCCGAAGCTTTAACTGCCTCAAGCGCGCCAACATCAACAACGTCGAGGACCTGATCTCCAGAACCGGCGAGGACATGATGAAGGTCCGCAATATGGGTCGCAAGTCTTTGGAAGAGGTGCAGAACAAGCTGGCTATGATGGGTCTGTCCCTGGCAAGCGACGATTCTTCAAATTCCAACAACAACTAACGATAACCTTTCAAGAAGGAGGTAAAGTCCTATGTTTGGTACCAGAAAGCTCGGCAGAACCAGCGATCAGCGCAAGGCAATGCTCCGGGCTATGACTACCTATCTGTTCGAAAACGGCAAGATCGAGACGACCTTCACCCGCGCGAAGGAAGTCCAGCC
>DPCD01000029.1 GCA_003516765.1 Clostridiales bacterium
CGGGTCTGATGCTCACCAACCCCAACACCGTCGGTATCTTCGACCCGAACATCCTTGAGATCACGAAGATTGTCCACGACGCAGGCGGTCTGTGCTACTACGACGGCGCAAACCTCAACGCTGTTATGGGTGTTGTCCGTCCGGGCGACATGGGCTTTGACTGCATCCACTCCAACCTCCACAAGACCTTCGCAACGCCGCACGGCGGCGGCGGTCCCGGTGCAGGTGCGGTCGGCTGCAAGGCGTTCCTGCGCAAGTACATGCCGGGTCCGCTGGTGGTCGAGAAGGACGGCGCGTTTGCCTTTGACTATCCCGAGAAGTCCATCGGCCGCGTGAAGATGTTCTACGGCAACTTTGATGTGTGCATCAAGGCGCTGACCTACGTCCTCACACTCGGCAAGACCGGCATCTCCGAAGCAGCAAAGAACGCCGTTCTCAATGCCAACTACATGATGGCGCGCCTGAAGTCCAAATTCGACATGGCGTATGACGAGATCTGCATGCACGAGTTCGTCATGAACCTGACACGGCTTCATAAAGAAACCGGTGTTTCCGCGCTGGATGTGGCAAAGGGGATGCTCGACTTCGACCTGCATCCGCCCACAATGTATTTCCCGCTCATCGTTCACGAAGCGCTCATGGTCGAGCCCTGCGAGACCGAGTCGAAGCAGCTCATGGACGAGGTCTGCGACATCTACTGCAAGCTCTATGACATGGCGTACACGGATCCCGAGGCGCTTCACACCGCGCCGCACAACACCCCGGTCCGCCGTCTGGACGAAGTAGGCGCAGCGAGAAATATGATTCTCCGGTATCATTTCGAGGCATGATCAAACACTTACAGGCTTTCATCGGTGCGGGTACCAACCCGCACCGAAACCTCGCCATTGAGGAATATTTAACGGATACGGTGCCGGAGGATACGCTGATTGTCTACCTCTGGCAGAACCGTCACACCGTCGTCATCGGCCGCAACCAGAACGCCTGGGCGGAATGCCGCACGGCTGAGCTCGAGCGCGACGGCGGAACGCTGGCGCGTCGTCTTTCCGGCGGCGGCGCCGTGTACCACGACATGGGAAACCTCAACTTCACGTTCTCTCTTCGCACGCAGGACTATGACCTGCGCCGCCAGCAGGGCGTGATTGTCGAGGCATGCCGGTCGCTTGGCATTCCTGCCGAAATTTCCGGCAGAAACGACATTCTGACCAACGGCTGCAAGTTCTCCGGCAACTCGTTCTACAGCCACAACGGCTGCTCGTTCCACAACGGAACGCTGCTGCTTTCCGTCGACATGGCAAACCTCGGCAAATACCTCACGCCGTCGAAGGTGAAGCTTGAGAGCAAGGGCGTCGCGTCCGTCCGTTCGCGCGTCATCAACCTCACCGAGCTTCGCCCGTCGCTCACCGTCGCCGAGATGGCAGACGCGATGGTAAAAGCCGCGGAAACAGTCTACGGTCTGAAAGCTTCCATGCTTTCAGAGGCGGATTTTGACGAAGCGGAGATTGAAAAACGCTACCAGCGCTTTTCGAGCTTCGACTGGGTCTACGGCAAGAGCGTTCCGTGCACCTTCGAGTGCGCCCGGCGCTTCTCCTGGGGCGAAGTAACCGTGCAGCTGCTTGTGAAAAACGGCTGCTGCGAGGACGCTGCCGTCTACTCCGACGCGATGGACGCCGAATTCGCCGCGCCATTGGCAGCCGCCTTCCGCAGCTGCCGCTTCACGCCGGACGAGCTGTGCGCGCGCGTGCACCAGACACCGCAGTGCGCTGCCGTGGCAGAGGATCTGTGTGAGCTTCTGCAATCGCAGGCGCTCTGAGCGCCAAAGGCACTCTCATTTTCAGGAAAAACCCGGATGGCAGACGCCTTCCGGGGTTTTTTATGCGTTGTATTCGTATAATATTCATCCAGTATTTGCTTGTATTCCCGATTTCTTCCTTTCTGTTTTGCATGCTATCATTCATTTTGAATCACTTTCTTCGTAATATTTGCATATTGAGTCTCATTTTTAGAGTTTTTTGAATTTTGCAGGAATATTTTTTTCAAAATTCACGTTTTTAGCTCTTGCAAAATGCAGTTCCATCCTGTATAGTAGATGCCAGAAAAAGAAAGCTGTGCGCCCTGCGCACACACAGGAGGAATATTCATGAAAAAACTGATTGCATTGCTGCTTGCCGCTCTCATGCTGCTCACGCTTGCCGCCTGCGGCGGCGGCACGGAAACCGCGGCTCCTGCCGAATCCGGCTCGACCGCATCCAGCGCCTCTTCCGGTGCGAAGCTCCGCTTCGTCACCGGCGGTGAATCCGGCACCTACTACGCCTTCGGCTCCGTCATCGCTCAGCACGCCACGAACAACGCCGGCGTCAACGTTGTCGGTCTCGTCGGCAACGGCTCGCAGGCAAACGTCATGGAGCTTCAGGACGGTAACGCCGAGCTTGCATTCTGCCAGTCCGACGTCATGGCATACGCCTACAACGGCACGAACCTGTTTGAAGAGACCGGCAAGGTCGACTGCTTCTCTACCGTCGCTGCGCTCTACATGGAGCAGGTCCAGATCGTGACCACCGACTCCAGCATCAAGACCGTAGAAGATCTCAAGGGCAAGCGCGTCTCCATCGGCGCAGCAGGCTCCGGCGTCTACTTCAACGCCATCGACATTCTCAGCGCCTATGGCTTGACCGAAGCAGACATCACTCCGACCTATCAGTCCTTCGGCGACAGCGCCAACGACATCAAGGACGGCAAGATTGACGCTGCGTTCATTGTCGCCGGCGCTCCCACGACTGCCATCACCGACCTTGCCACCACCAAGGATATTTACCTCGTCTCTCTGGACGACGAGCATATCGAAAAGCTCTGCTCCGCCTCTGACTACTACACCAAAAACGTCATTCCCGCCGATGTCTACGGCACCGATGGCGATGTGACCACAGTTGCGGTCGGCGCAGTCATTCTCGCGCGCGACGATGTCTCCGAGGACGCCATCTACAACTTCACGAAGGATCTGTTCGACAACGCCGAGGCGGAGGTTTCCAGCCACGCAAAATACGGCGAACTGAATCTGGACTTTGCCGCTTCCGTCACCTCCGTCCCGTATCATCCGGGCGCTGCGAAGTATTTCGCAGAAAAGGGCTATACGGTCCCGACCAAATAAGTTTAACGCATCCTTCACGCGAAACACTGATTTTCCAGCTACGGCAGGGCTTCCTGCCGTAGCTGGCGCTGTCCAAACGCATATTTCCCCTGCCGCGGCAGCGGCCGTGAGTCCGAATTCAAAGGAGAAATTGTATGTCCACCACAAAAAAAGATCCCAACGACGCCGTTAAAATGACTTCCGGTCTCGACGATCAGATGCAGGCTGACCTCGACGAGGTCATGCGCAAATATGACCGTGAGTCCAACACCCGCGTCTGGGAGGGCTGGCAGCGCTGGGTTGTCGGCATCCTCATGGTTGCATTCAGCCTGTACTGCATCGGCATGACGCTGTTCTTCTCCGGTCTGCCCGAGACGCGCCTTGCCGCGTTCCTTGCCATGATCGTCTTCATCGGTTTTCTGACCTATCCCGTCAAAAAAGGACACGTAAAGGTCAACTCCATGCCGTGGTACGATATCGTTCTGATGCTGGTCGGTGCGGGCTGCTTTCTGTACTTTGCCTTCAACGCCCTGCCCATCATCAAGCTTGCTACCCGCATCCAGACCCACCACGTGATCATCGGCGCGATCGGCATTCTGGTTCTGATCGAATTGTGCCGCCGCTGTGTGGGCGTCCCGATTCTCTGCGTCCTTGGCGCGCTGCTCGTCTACACGTTCTATAACCAGCTGAGCTACAACCCGAGCCTCTATCAGGCGCTCAAAAACGTCGTCTATAAGCTCTTCTACACCACCAACGGCGTCATCGGCACCCCGATCAACGTCTGCTACACCTACATCGTCCTGTTCATCATCTTCGGCGCGTTCCTGGAGCGCACGGGCATCGCGAACTTCTTTATCGCGTTTGCAAACCGTCTTGCCGGTTGGTCGGCAGGCGGTCCGGCAAAGGTCGCGGTCATCTCCTCGGCGCTGTGCGGCATGGTCTCCGGCTCTTCCGTCGGCAACACCGTTACCACCGGCTCCGTTACCATCCCCATGATGAAAAAGACCGGCTACCATCCGGACTTCGCTGGCGCGGTCGAAGCTGCCGCCTCCACCGGCGGTCAGATTATGCCGCCCATCATGGGCGCGGCAGCGTTCCTGATGGCGGAATACATGGACCTCCCCTACGCAACCGTTGCCGTCAAGGCAATTCTGCCGGCAGTTCTCTACTTCACGGGCATCTTCATTGCCGTCCATCTGGAAGCGAAGAAGCTCGGGCTCAAGGGTCTTTCGAAAGACGAGATGCCCAAGTGGGCAGACCTCGGCAAAAAGATCTATCTGCTTGCGCCGCTGGTGCTTCTGGTCTGGCTCGTCTCCTCGGGCGCAAAGACCATGCAGTTCTCCGCAGCTGTTTCCATCCTCGCAGCTGTCATCGTAGGCTTTTTGAACAAGGACGAGCGCCTCACCTTCAAAAAGATCTTTGAAGCGTTAGAGGCTGGTGCAAAGGGCGCCATCACCGTCGCCGTTGCCTGCGCGATTGCAGGCATGATTGCCGGCTGCATCACCGTCACGGGTCTTGCTTCGATCCTCATTAACACCATCGTCCAACTCGCAGGCTCTGCAACCTTCATCGGCTTGATTCTGACCATGGTCTGCTGCATCGTTCTCGGCATGGGCGTCCCCACCACCGCGAACTACTGCATCATGGCATCCACCTGCGCACCGATTCTGATCAAAATGGGCTTCCCGCTGGTTGCGGCGCACTTCTTCGTGTTCTATTTCGGCATCGTTGCCGACATCACGCCTCCTGTCGCGCTGGCTGCCTATGCGGGCTCTGCGATTGCCAAGGGCAATCCCATGAAGACCGGCATCAACGCAACGAAGCTTGCTATCGCCGCGTTCATTGTCCCGTATATCTTCGCCTACAGCCCCGCGATGCTCTTTGTCAACGTCACGAGCGTCTGGGAGGTTATCCAGATCGTCCTGTCGGCGCTTCTGGGCATCTTCGGCGTGGCAGCGGGTCTGGAGGGCTTCGTGCTGCGCAAAATGAACTGGCTGTACCGTATTGTCTGCCTCGTCGGCGGTCTGGGTCTGATGATCCCCGGTGCCATCTCCGACCTGGTCGGTTTGGTCCTGATTGGCGGCGTGTTTGTCATTCAGTATTTGCAGAACAAGAAAGAACGCGAGATCGCCTGATTTCCTGAAGCATAAAAAAATCCGGATGCAAAGCATCCGGATTTTTTCTGTCTGTATTGGTTTACTGCACCAGCTCGCACACAAGGTCGGTGTACTCGCCGGGGTTTTCCAGCGGCAGGTCCGCCATCAGCAGCGCCTGCGCATAGAGAATCTTCGCAATCTTCTTTGCCTTTTCCTCGTCCTGTGCAACAGCAACCTGCAGCAGACCGAACAGTCTGTGGTTCGGGTTGAGTTCCAGAATTCTGCCCGCCTTCATGCCCATCTCGGGGTTCAGGCGCTGGAAGTATTTCTCCATTTCGAACGTCATACCCTCTTCGGGCACCATGCACACCGGGTGCGTACCGAGGTTGTCGCTCAGACGGACCTCTTTGACCGCATCGCCGAGCGTCTTCTTGACAAACTCCAGCGTTGCCTTCGACTTTTCTGCCTGCTCGGCAGCCTCTTTCTTCTCCTCCTCCGTGGAAAGCCCGAGGTCCTCCTGCGTCACCGAGCGGAAATCCTTGTCTGCATATTTTCCGAGCGTCTGCGGCACGAAGCTGTCGACCTCGTCGGTCATCAGCAGCACATCAAAGCCCTTTTCCGTGAGCTTTTCCAGCTGCGGCAGCTGAGACAGGCGCTGCCGGTTTTCGCCGCTGGCAAAGTAAATGTACTTCTGCTCCTCCGGCATTGCGTCCGCGTATTCCTTGAACGAAACGAGCTTGTTCTGCTTATGCGACCAGTACAGAAGCAGGTCCTGCAACAGCTCCTTCTTCGCGCCGTAGTCGTTCAGCACGCCATATTTGAGCTGCATGCCGAATGCCGCGTAGAACTTTTCGTATTTCTCACGGTCGGATTCCATGAGCTTTGCAAGCTCTGCTTTGATCTTCTTTTCGAGGTTCGCTGCGATGAACTTGAGCTGGCGGTCATGCTGGAGCATTTCCCGCGAAATGTTGAGGCTCAGATCCTGCGAATCGACGACGCCGCGTACAAAGCGGAAGCAGTCCGGCAGCAGCTCCTCGCAGTTTTCCATGATCATGACGCCCGAAGAATACAGCTGCAAGCCCTTCTTGAAATCCTTCGTGTAGAAATCATACGGCGCTCTGGCAGGGATATACAGCAGCGCCTTATACGTCACCGCGCCCTCGACGCTCACATGAATCGTCGCAATCGGGTCTTCAAAGTCGAAGAACTTCTCCTTGTAGAAATTGTTGTATTCCTCGGGGGTGATGTCCTTCTTCGCCCGCTGCCAGAGCGGCACCATCGAGTTGAGCGTCTCGTTCTCCGTGTAGGTCTCATACTCGGGCTTCTCGGAGTCTTTCGTCTCCTCCTTCACCCGCGACTTTTCCATCTCAAGCTTGATCGGGTAGCGGATGTAGTCCGAATACTTCTTGACCAGCTTCTGAAGCTCCCACGTCTTTAAGAAGCGTGAATACTGCTCGTCCTCGGTATCTGCCTTGAGCGTCATAATCACGTCCGTACCGGCACCTTCGCGCTCGGCAGGCTCCATCGTGTAGCCGTCTGCGCCGGAGGAGGTCCACTTCCACGCTTCCTCGGAGCCGTACTTCTTCGAGATCACCGTCACCGTGTCTGCCACCATGAATGCCGAGTAGAAGCCCACGCCGAACTGACCGATGATGTCGATGTCCTCCTGCTTTTCCATGTCCTTCTTAAACTGGAGGCTGCCGGACTTGCAGATCGTGCCGAGGTTGTTTTCCATCTCGTCTTTGTCCATGCCGATACCGTTGTCGCTCACGGTGAGCGTCCGGCTGGGCTCGTCAACCTTCAGCTGGATTGCAAAATCGCTGCGGCTTAAGCCCACCTTTTCGTCTGTCAGCGCCTGATACGCCAGCTTATCGATGGCGTCGGAAGCGTTCGAGATAATCTCCCGCAGGAAAATCTCCTGATGGGTATAGATCGAGTTGATCATCAAATCCAGAAGCCGCTTCGACTCCGCCTTGAACTGTTTCTTTGCCATATATCTTCACGTCCCGTATTGGTAGTATTAGCACTCCATTCCATCGAGTGCTAAGCTTATTATACCGCGCCCTTCCGATTTTGCAACCCCTTTGCGCAAAATTCACAAAGCGTTAAAAAACGAAGAGCGCTTTTTCCGCGCTCTTCGTCTGCATGTATTTAGAAGCGCCAGCTTCTTTGAAAACTTATCCGATGGCGTCCTTCACGACACGCTGGAAGTTCAGCCGTGCGATCTTCTCCATCTCTTCCTTGCTCATGCCCATCTTCTCGAAGCAGGCAAAGAGGTTCGGAATTTCGGAGCAGTTTGCAAGACCCTTCGTGCAGGGGCTGCCGGTGTCGGTCATGGTGCCCATGGTGTCGGGGTTGTCGATGAACTCGAAGAAGTCGAAGCCGCAGCCGACGTGGTCGATGCCCATGACGTCGATCATATG
>DPCD01000012.1:0-6198 GCA_003516765.1 Clostridiales bacterium
TTACAAGGTGCACTCCGCTATCTTCGCGGTCGCTCACTCTCTGGCGAGCTTATTTATTGTATCACAGAGTTTCGAGCTTGTCAAGAACTTTTTCGAAGTTTTTTGAATCACTCTATTTCGTTGTGACACGCTCGCCGAAGAAAGCTTGCTGATTATATCACATTGATTCGCGTCTGTCAAGAACTTTTTTTCAAATTCTTTCGAACTTTTCAAATCAATTTTCAAAACCAGGCGCTCTCTCGAACGCAGGTGTTATTATACCAGTTTCTCCACAAAAGTCAACATAAAATTCGCCGTCTTTTTCCACAAAGACCATGGCGTACCATTTGTGCGTTTTTGCCATCCATCCACATCTTGTGTGTACAAAAAAGAGGACGCCCTAACGGGCGTCCTCTCGGATTTCGTATCTATTATTACTCTGCGTCTTCAATCAAGCCGTAGCCACCGTCTTTTCTCTTGTAGACCACTGCGAACGCACCGTCGTTGTCTTCGTCGCGGAAGGCAAAGAACGTATGCTCCAGCAGGTTCATCTGCAGGATGGCTTCTTCTCTTGTCATCGGCTTCATGTTGAATTCCTTCTTGCGCACGATCTCAAACGTGCCCTCCTCGGGCTCTTCGGGTGCAAAGGAGGTGACGTCCGGGGTACGGACGAAGGCGTCCTGCCGCAGGCGGCGGGAAAGTCTGGTCTTATTCTTGCGGATCTGCCGCTCCATCGTGGCGACCGCCGCGTCAATCGACGCGAACATATCCGACGTGCTTTCCCGTGCGCGGAAGTACATATTTGACGCATGTACAGTAATCTCTGCAATATTCCGGTCCTTGTCGACGCTGAACGTTACCAGCGCCTCGGCATCATCGCCAAAGAACCGCTCCAGCTTCATGACCTTCTTTTCGGCATACTTGTGAACATTCTCCGGGAGGTTGACTTTCTTCTCGGTGTACTGAAATCTCATATAAGCCGCTCCTTTCGTTTTTTGCCTCTTCCAGAGGATTTGCGCTTTCTTTTCCTCTGTGGCTACAGTATACCACATTTTGCACAATTTTTCAATCCCGTATGCGCCGTTTCTGGTGAATATTCTGTAAACAGTCTTTTACGAGAGTTTGTCCATCAGCTCGCGCAGCGACACACCGAAGAATTTTGCCAGCGCCACCATGTTTCTCGTGCTGATTGCGCTCTGCTGTCCGGACAAAATCCGCCGGATGGTTCCGGGGTCGATGCCGGTCTGCCGGGAAAGCTGCACCGTCCCCACCGCGCGCTCGCGCAGCCAGACACGCAGCGTCCCTGCCGCTCTTTCATACCGCCGCATATGGCTTACTCCGGCTGACGCAGCAGCTGCTTCATAATGCCGTTGTAGATTGCCTCCGCCTGCTGCTCAAACGCGCGCTGCAGGCTTCTGCCCTGCGTCTTGCTCGGTGCGGTCAGCTCCAGCTTCATGAGATTGCCGATGTCGTCGTCCAGGAGCATCCGCACCGTGCAGGTGCCGTTTTCCTGCTCCACAAGCTCGCTTCTGACAAACTCGCCGCGCCGCGTCTGGGCATTGAACCGCTCCACTGCCGCCAGCGCCCGCTGCATCACCGGAAACGCGATCGAGTCGCGCGTAACCTCTTCCTGCTCGGCGCCCTTTTGGGTCACAACATACGTTCCGTCCGGCAGCTGCTCGAGATGCCCGCTTTCCACCATCTGCGGCACCGCGATGCTCACATCAAAATAGCTCAGCCGGTCGTCCTGATAACACAGCTCATAGATTTTCTGCAGCGTCAGCGGATATTTCGCCTTTGCTGCCACAAACAGAATCAAAACCTTCACATCCAGCATGTCCCGGATGAAACCGCGTTCTTCCATTTTGTCCACCTCTTCTGGCAAGGATTTCTAGCATGCTAATAGTATACCATAAAACCTGTTGAAAACACAAGGATTTTGGTGAACGCGCAAATTTCCTTCCAACATTTACAGCTTGCCATTTGCCATCGGCTGGCGTAAAAAGAAAAGCAAGGAGGGAAACCCAATGAAAAGAAAAATCTTCACATTTGTCTCAACCCTGGCGCTTTCTGCCGCGCTGATTGTCTCGGCGCAGGCGGCATCCGCCCCGTGCAGCGCGCGCAGCCGCAGCTTCTGCTATCCGAGCAGCGTCTGTCTTCCCTGCGCGCCGTCCGGCTGCATCACGCTTCCGTGTCCGTCCGCACCCGAAACGCCCGACGAACCGGAAACACCGGATACGCCGGATACGCCTGACACCCCCGATACTCCCGAAACACCCGATCCCCCGGACACGCCGTCCATGCCTGACATGCCGGACACCGGCAGTACATCAAGCTTTGCCCAGCAGGTTCTGACCCTTGTCAACCGCGAGCGCGCAGCAAACGGACTTTCCGCGCTCCGGCTCGACGATACGCTCAGCCGCTATGCTGCAGTCAAGTCGCAGGACATGCATGATAACGGCTATTTCAGCCACACCAGCCCCACCTACGGCTCGCCGTTCGACATGATGAAGTCCTTCGGCATCACCTACAACTACGCGGGTGAAAACATTGCCATGGGCTATTCATCCCCCGAAGCGGTCATGACCGCCTGGATGAACTCCGCAGGGCACCGCGCAAATATCCTTTCCGCCAACTTTACAACCCTCGGCGTCGGCTATGTCGCAGACGGCGGCTACTGGACGCAGTGGTTTATTGGATAAAGCCGCACCTCGCCTGCGGGCGTGAAACTCGGCAGGGCTTTTGCCCGTCTGCATAGAAAGAACCAATTTCCCACCTTCCCCGCTTTTCGTAAGCGGGGTCTTTTTTTGCCCACTTTTGCCGAACCGGTCGCGCAGAAGGCTCCAGCGTCATATTCTATTGTAAGCGTCAGTTGACAAGGGCACACGCGCTTGCGTACCGGACTGGGCCTGCCAGCAAGTCCTTCGGAGTTTTTCGCGGAGGATAAACGGCGGCTGGGCAGGCAGACGAGGAAGATGGGCTGACGCCCATCGACGAGGAGAACGACGCCAGGCGCTGTTTTGCCCCGCGAAAAACCGTGTGTGCCCTTGTCAGCTGACGCAACGAATATCAGAAAAGAGGGGATGCGTTTGATTCACACGATTGCCGTCCTCGGCGGCGATGCGCGCCAGCGCTATTTATCAGAGCTTCTGTCGAGCGCGCAGTTTTCCGTCCGGACCTTCGGCGTGCCGGGTCTGCCGGACAGCGCGCCGTCTGCGATGGAGATTGCCTCGCAGGCGGACGCCGTCTGCCTGCCCACACCTGCCATCGCCTCCGGCGCAGTCACTGGTCTTCCCGGCCTCACACCCGCACAGCTTCTGAGCGCCTTACCCCCAGACACCGTCGTCTTCGGCGGCGGACTCGGCGCGTTCCGCTCGCTTCTGCAAAGAACAGGCACGCCGTACTATGATATGCTGCAAAACCCCGCGCTCGCGCTTGCCAACGCCTCCGTCACTGCCGAAGGCGCCATCCTTCTGGCGCTGCAGGCGATGCCGATCACCCTGCAGGACGCCGATGTACTGCTCACCGGCTTCGGACGCATCGGAAAGAGCCTTGCCGGAAAACTCCGCGCGCTGGGCGCCCGCGTCACGCTCACCTCCCGAAACCCCAAAAACTTCCCGACCATTGAGCAGCTTTCCTGCACGCCCGATGAAACCGGCGTCTACCATCTCGGTCTTTCGCAGTACGATGCCGTCTTCAACACTGTCCCCGCGCCCGTTTTTTCTTCTGCGCAGATTGCCATGCTTCGCCCGGACTGCCCATATATTGAGCTTGCCTCCAGCCCCGGCGGCATTGCCCCGGACGCCGCAAAGCCCGCGGCTTACATCCCAGCTCCCGGTCTTCCCGGCAAAACCGCTCCGAAAACCGCCGCGGCAATCCTTTTCCGTGCCATGTGTGATTCGCCCTATCTTTCCCGTCAGGAGGTCCTATGAAACAGCCTGTTCTCGGCTTTGCCATGTGCGGCTCGTTCTGCACCTATCAGCCCGTCCTCGAAGCGCTCGAAGAGCTTCACACCGTCTTCCCGGACATCATCCCCATCATGTCCGGCGCAAGCTTCGAGACCGACTCCCGCTTCGGTCCGGCAGAAAGCTTCCGTACCCGTCTGGAAACAATCTGCGGTCATGAAATCCTGCACACAATTCCGGAGGTCGAGCCGATCGGTCCCAAGGCGTTACTCGACGCGCTCGTCATTGCCCCCTGCACCGGAAATACAATCGCAAAGCTCGCAAACGGTATTGCCGACACGCCCGTTACCCTTGCCGCCAAAGCCCATCTTCGAAATGAAGCGCCCATCATCCTCGCCGTCTCCACCAACGACGCGCTCGCCGGAAACGCCGCAAACATCGGCTTGCTCCTCAACCGCAAGCACTATTACTTTGTTCCTTTCCGGCAGGACAGTCCCCAGAAAAAGCCCCGCTCCATGGTCGCCGACTTCACCAAACTCACCGACGCCGTCTGCCACGCCATGCAGGGCGAACAAATTCAGCCGATTCTCCTCTGAATACATAGCAGCGCCCGCCGCAAGAAACCTCTTGCAGCGGGCGTTTTCTGTTCGTTATTTGCGCATCAGACCGACGCAGTCGTAATACGGCTTCGTCGCAATCAGCGTCTTGTTTTCCACAAACGGCGTGTGCATCAGCGTAATGACCGCATAGTCGCACGCGGCAATTGCCTCTTCCAGCGTATGATTTTTGTATCCTGCCACATCTCCCTGAATGAACGGCTCACAGGCAATCACCTCGTAACCCTTCTCCTTGAGGATATTGGCAAACAGCACCGACGGGCTTTCGCGCGTGTCGTCGATGTTCGCCTTGAAGCTCATGCCAAGCACCGCAACCTTTTCCCCGGGCTTGACGTCGCGCCCGATGCGCTCGGCGACCCACGCCGGCTTTCCGTCGTTGACTGTCCGCGCCTCGTAAATGAGCGGCGTAATGTCCTCAAATTTTTCATGGATGAACCACGGGTCGACCGCGATACAGTGCCCGCCCACGCCGACGCCCGGCGTATGCACGTTGACTCTCGGATGGCAATTCGCCAGCTCGATCAGGTTGAACACATCGATGCCCAGCCGGTCGCAGACCTTGCTCAGCTCGTTGGCGTAGGCGATGTTGATGTCGCGGAACGTGTTTTCTGTCAGCTTGCACATCTCTGCCGTTAAGTCGTCCGTCAGCCGGATGGTTCCCTTGGTCACGACCTTCTCATAAATCGACTTCGCGTACTCGGCAGCCTCCGGGCGATTGGACCCGATAATCCGGTCATTTTCACGCAGCTCCAGAAGCATTCTGCCGGGAATGATTCGCTCCGGGCAGTGCGCAGTCATAAACTGAAGTTTGTCCATGCCGCTGACCTCTGCCACAATCGACTCCACCAGCCGCGTGGAATAAGGAGGCGACGTCGACTCCAGCACGCAAAGATCTCCCGGCTTCGCAACCGAACCGACCTCGCGCGCCGCCGACTCGACAAAGCGCATGTCAGACACCCGCTTGTGGTCCGGCGTTTCCTTATACGGCGTCTGCACCGCGATGATAAACACATCTGCCGGCTCCGGCTTCGTCGTAAAGTGCAGCCGGCCCGTGGCAAGCGCCTGCGTCAGCGCATCCTGCAAGCCCGGCTCGACGATGTGGATTTTTCCGCTGCTCAGCTGGTCGACGACTGCCTGCTTCACATCAAACCCGCAGACCTCGAAGCCCGCCAGCGTAAACGTAATTGCCGTCGGCAGACCGATGTAGCCGCAGCCCATAATTTCAATCTTCTTCATTGGGAAGCTCCCTTTCCTGTTGACTACAGGTTATGATACCCCAAATTTCACGCTTTTGCAAGCAGTTCCTGCACGCGGTCCGTCTTCTCCCACGGAAGGTCCAGCTCGGGTCTGCCGAAATGACCGTAGGCAGCGACCTGCTGATAGATCGGGCGGCGCAGATCGAGTGTCCTGATAATCGCCGCCGGGCGCAGATCGAAGCATGCACGCACAATTTCGCCGAGCCGCTCGTCGGACACCTTGCCCGTGCCGTAGCTGTCGACCAGCACAGACACCGGCTGTGCCACGCCGATGGCATAGGCAAACTCCAGCTGGCACTTGTCTGCCAGTCCCGCCGCAACCAGATTCTTCGCGATATACCGCGCCATATATGCCGCGCTCCGGTCAACCTTCGTCGGGTCCTTGCCGGAGAACGCACCGCCGCCATGCGCCGCATAGCCGCCGTAGGTATCGACAATGAT
>DPCD01000012.1:6433-6690 GCA_003516765.1 Clostridiales bacterium
CCGTAGGTATCGACAATGATCTTGCGCCCCGTCAGACCCGAGTCGCCGACCGGACCGCCGATGACGAATCTTCCCGTCGGATTGACCAGGAACTTCGTGTCGCCGTCCAGCAGTCTCGACGGAAGGTTCGGCTTGATCACCTCTTCAATCACCGCCTCGCGCAGATCGGAAACTGCGATATCCGCCGCATGCTGTGTGGACACGACGACCGTGTCAATCCGCTCAACCTCGCCATGCTCGCCGTACTGCACGGAAAC
>DPCD01000040.1:0-2036 GCA_003516765.1 Clostridiales bacterium
TCGGCTTCTTCGGTCTGTTCATCCTCTTCGTGGATTCCGTCAGCTACGGCGTGGGGCTGCTGGTGATCGCATTCCTCATAAGCCCCTACGGGCTTCCTATGCTGGCGACGTGGCTGTTAGCAAAGCTCCACGTCCTGCGCTACGCGATTCAGGACAGGATTTACGAGTGATACATTTTTAGAAACGCGCAAAACATTTTGAAAAGCTATATTTTTGTGCAATTTCAGAAACGCCATATTACACAGCAAGCGCGGGGCGATATGCTCCGCGCTTGTATTGTTTATTCGATCTCGTAGTCCTCGCTGTCGTCGGCCTCGCCGGTGGTGCAGGTGAAGCACAGGTACGTCCCTGTGACGCCGCTGCCTGCCGCCCAGATGGGCGCGCCGCAGATCATGCACCTTGCGCCGTTTCTTTTGGCAGCAAGAGCCTTCCGCAGCGAGGCGATCAGCTCCTTACGGTTGGTATCCTTGTTGTTTTTTACTACGCCGTCCGCAAATTCTTCAATGGAAATATAGGTGAACATATCATTCCTCCGGTTTGACCGCAACATATTTTTGATTGCGGCTGTTGGGCTTGTCGGGAATGGTCATGCGAAGCTGCCCGCTTTCCAGCAGGGGCTTCAGGTGTGCTTTAATAAAATGGTTCTTGTTCTTCAGTCCGCACATGGACATGATTTCCTCACGGCTTTTAGGCTGCGCACAGAAAGCTAAAATCGTTGCGACTGTACTGGTATCTGTGGCGATAACTGTGGTGGTGACTGGTGTGGTTCCACCACAGTTATCCTCCGACTTCGTATTCCGAATGGTGGCGTATAGCATAAACGCCTCCACGCGATACTCCGGCTGCGGCAGCCCCGCCGTCTCCATGACCTCGTACAGACGGTCTACGCCCTCGCCAAACTCCTGCACATATTCGTATTCATGCAAAAACTGCGCGATCTTCGGATTGCGGGAAAAGTGGACGTGCCGCATATTGTTCAGCCGCACGATACCGGGCAGCGTACCGGGGCTTTCCACCGTCAGCCGGTCATCGAACATCTTGATTTGAATGTCCGTACCCTTGATGCTGTAATCCCGGTGCGCGACGGCGTTGACAATCAGCTCCTTCCACGCAAACTCCGGGTATTCCGGCTCTGTGACGAACCGGGTATCCGCGCCGAGATAGGTGCGCTCCTTGATCTGCCCGCGCACAAACTCCAGCGCCTTTTCCGTCACCTGCAAAATGCGGCCCTCGAATACCACGTCCTTGATGACGTTCATCTCCGCGCCGACCTTCGCCTCCGTACCCTCATATCGGACAAAGCGGATGCGGGCGCGGGGAAAGAAACGCTTCGGATTCCTGCCAAACAGCAGCATGGCGGCGGCGCTGACTGCCTCCTTGCCGCCCTTTTCCGAAACGAACTCCTTGTTCTCCCGCAGGTATTCCTCCGGGCTTTTTCGGTAGCCCAGCTTTTCCGTGTACGCCTTGACAAAGCCGAGGTCGATGTCCTCCATCGCCGCGTCCGGGACAGGCGTATCCTCAAAATAGCGCGTCCCCTTTGCGTACATGAGCTGCAAGCGTTCCTCAAAATTGAGCTTCTTGGACTTATCCCCGACGCGGAAGAAAACCTCGTCCGCCTGATTGGCGTGGAGGTCATTGCTCTGCAACACCTCGATCAGCAGGATGTGGTCGGGCGTTCCGTCCCTGTTCACGCAGGAGAGCCGTTCCGTTTCCACCCGCACGGAGGGCTTGCAGAAGTCAAACGGCGCACGAAGCAGCTCGTTGATATGCTCCGCATGGCCGTCGATGCCGGTGATCGTACCGTCATCCTCCACGCCGACAGCGATCATGCCGCCGTCCGCGTTGGCAAAGGCGATCAGATGAATCGCCAGCGTTTTTGCATCGATGCGGGCGCTCTTTCGGTCAAAGAGCGGCGATTCCACCGCACCGCAGATTTGCGCTATCGTCATTCTGTGATTCATGTGCCGGCCCCCTCGTCATAAGAAAAATCCAGACCGTGCTCCTCGCAGTATTTGCGAATGACGAACACCGTCATT
>DPCD01000040.1:2301-3663 GCA_003516765.1 Clostridiales bacterium
CTGCGCAGCTTGATGATGGCTTCGCCAAAGGTCATTTCGTATCACGCTCCTTATATCATAGTATAGCACATGGCAGCGCAAACATACAAGAAAAATACGGAGGACTTCAAATAAGAAATTACAAATCCATCCCACCGAAAGGAGGCCGCGCCCCATGGCGACCACACGCATCATTTCCATGCACGTTAATCAGGGCAAGACGATTGCCGACTGCCTGGCTGACCGCATCGACTATTCCAAGAATCCAGATAAGACGCAGGGCGGCGAGCTGATCTCCGCCTATCAGTGCGACCCCAAAACCGCTGATGCGGAGTTTCTTTACTCCAAGCGCCAGTACCAGACCGTCACAGGGCGGGAACAGCGGCATGACGTGATCGCCTATCAGGTGCGCCAGTCCTTTAAGCCCGGCGAGATCACGCCGGAGGACGCAAACCGCGTAGGCTATGAGTTTGCCGAGCGGTTTCTGAAAGGCAGACACGCCTTTTTCGTTGCCACGCACACCGACAAAAAGCACATTCATAATCACATCATCTGGAACTCCACAACGCTGGACTGCAAGCACAAGTTCCGCGATTTTCTCGGCTCCGGCAGGGCCGTCGCACGGCTCAGCGACGCCATCTGCACTGAGCACCGGCTGTCCGTCATCGCAGCGCCCAAGCGCGGGAAAAATCACTACGGCAAGTGGCTGGGAAACAAGGCGAAGCCCACCCATAGGGAGCTGCTCTGCGGCCTCATTGACGCGGCGCTTTTGCAGAAGCCCGACAGCTTTGACGCGCTTTTGAAGCTGCTGGCGGAGGCAGGCTGCGAGGTCAGGCGGCGCGGGAGTATGCTTTCCCTGCGCCACCCCGGCAAAAAGGGCTTTGTCCGTCTTTCCTCCATTGACGGCTATACGGAGGACGCGCTGTGCGCTGTCCTTGCCGGGAAAAAGGAGCATACGCCGCGCAAAAAGCGCAGTCAGACCGCGCAGAGAAAGAACACGCTGCTCATCGACATCGAGGCGAAGCTGCAAGCCGGGAAGGGCGGCGGTTACGAGCGCTGGGCAAAGGTGTTCAACGTCAAGCAGATGGCGCAGACCTACAATTATCTGCGGGAGCATGGGCTGCTGGATTACGCGGAATTGGAAGAAAAAGCTGCCGCTGCGACGGAGCAGTTTCACGCGCTCTCGGCGCAGATCAAGGCTGCGGAGGGACGCATGGCGGAAATCGCTGTGCTGAAAACCCATATCGCTAACTACGCCAAGACCCGCGACGTTTACGCAGGCTACCGCAAGGCGGGTTACTCGAAAAAGTATCTCGCGGAGCATGAGAGCGACATCCTTCTGCACAAGGCGGCGAAGAACGCCTTTGACGAGCTGGGCGTGAA
>DPCD01000062.1:0-3283 GCA_003516765.1 Clostridiales bacterium
GCAGGCGGCTTTTTTACAATTTCTTAACTGACAATTTAACTTGATATTTAAGTTGTTAGTTGATATAATAGGAGAGAAATGAAGGGAACGGGAGGGATTTGCTGTGGAAAACGACGCACTTCCGCAATATATGCGGATTGCCCGGTCCATCGCACAGCGCATCGCAGACGGAGAATTGCAGGAAGGGGAGAAGCTTTCCGGCAGATCGAAGCTGTCGAGCGAGTATAATGTCTCGCCGGAGACCATCCGCAAGGCGGTGCAGGTGCTGCAGGACCGGGCGGTCGTCAACGTGCGCGAGCAGAGCGGCGTTTACGTGCTTTCTGCCGAGCAGGCGCGCCAGTGCCTCGGCAGCTTCAAAGACGGCGGCGGTCTGATCGGCAAAAAGCATCAGCTGCGGCAGCTTCTGGAGCAGCAGCAGGCGCTCGGGCGGGAGCTGCAGGAGCTTTGCAGCAGCATTCTGGACGAGATGATTCTACCCGCGCAGGCGGCGCAGAGCCTTCCCAACTACTGCGTCCGTATCCCCGAGAACTGGGACGGCGCGGGAAAAAGCCTCGGAGCGCTGAAATTCTGGCGCGCGACGGGCGCGACGGTGGTCGCGATCCGAAGAAGCGGGCAGGAGATTGTCTCCCCCGGACCGGACACCGCCCTGCTGTGCGGAGATCTCCTGATCTTCGTGGGCGATCTGGAGGCGCGAAAAGGCGTCGTCCGGTTCTTTTCCTCCAATCCATGAACCCTCACCGGCGGGGTAAGCCGGAAATACGAAAGACAAAGGAGAAGCTATGGTACATAACGAAATTCACACAATTGATTTACTGATTATTGCGGCGTATCTGATTGCGATGGTGCTGATCGGACTGGTCGTGGTCCGCAAGGTGCGGAATATGGACGACTACTACCTGGGCGGCAGATCGTTTGGACCTCTGGTGCTGATGGCAACGGTCTGCGCGACGATCATCGGCGGAAGCGGTCTGATGGGACGCGCGGGTGTGGCGTACTCGAGCGGCTTCAAGGCGATCATGACGGCGCTGCCTTATCTTCTCGGCATGTTCATCTTTTCGGGCTTTGCCGGGCGGATTTCCGCCGTCGGCACGACGTTTGGCGTTTCCTCCATTCCCGACCTTTTCGAGCAGCGCTTCGGCAAGAGCGCGAAGGTCACGCTTGGCGCGCTGATTGCTTTTACGATGATGGGCACGGTCGCCTCTCAGGTCACGGCGACGGCGACGATCATCAACATGCTCGGAAACGAAATCGGCATCTCCTATGAGATGGGGGCAATTATTGCGTGCTGTGTGTTCATCATCTACACGGCAACGTCGGGTCTGTTCGGCGTTATCTACACGGACGTATTCCAGTTCGTGATGCTGATTCTGTTTGTCTATATTCTCATTCCCGCCTCGTCTCTTGCCAAGCTCGGCGGCATGGGCGCGTTTTTGCAGAATCTCGCACCCGAGCTGTCGACGCCGTATCTGGACGGCGGCATTGTGGGCGATATCATTACGTATTTCGTCTTTACGCTGGCAGGCGCGGAAATGTGGCAGCGCGCATTTGCCGCGAAGAGCCAGAAGGCGGCAAAAGAAGGCTTGTTCCTCGGAACGTTCGTCTATGGACTGACGATTCCTCTGGTGTGGTTCATGGGCGTGGTCGCGCATCAGCTCGTTCCGGCGGAAAAGATTGTCGCTTACGGTTCGACCGACGCAGTGGTTCCGGCGCTGGCAATCGAAATTCTTCCGGTGGGACTCACGGGTCTGGCGCTGGCAGGCATTTTGTCCGTCATCATGTCGACGGCGGACAGCTACCTGATTGTCTCCGTGCAGACCTGCGTCCACGATATCTATAAGACCTTCAAGCCTGATACGCCTGAGAAAAAAGAGCTGATGCTCACGCGCGTGTTTGCCGTCGTGCTGCCGCTCGGCGCGCTGATTATCGCGCTCTACATCAAAAATGCGTATAACATCCTGATGTTTGCCTGGAGCTTTTACGCGGCGGCAGCGGGTCTTCCGGCGTTTGCGGCGCTCTACTGGAAAAAGGCGACGAAGGCTGGCATTCTTTCGGGCATGGCGGCAGGCTTCTCGGTGACGATCATCTGGAAGCTCATCGGGCTTCCGTTCGGCATCGGCGCGACGGTACCGGGCGCAATTGCCTGCGCGCTGGCGCTGGTGCTGGTGAGCCTTGCGACGTATAAAAAAGCGCCCACGCCCTTCCTGGACCCCTACGCAAAGCAGAAAGCGGAATAAACTGGCAGATACGGGGCGGCTTTTTGTTCACGCTCCGGCTGCAGAATGTTAAAACATCGTTTTTTGAATCGTCATAATCTGGTCATAATTGCACGGTAGGATAGCATCATACAAAAGAAGAAAACGTTGGTGCAGAAAACCGGCGTGCATAAAGGAGCAGATCATTATGATGGAACATGAAAACGAAAGAATGAATTATTCCTTCGAGTCCATGGACAATTCGAACGGCTCGGAAGGATACAGGCAGAGTTCCTATGATGGGAGCTATCATCCGAATCAGGATCAGGACCACAATTCCAACAAAAAGAAAAACGGCATCGGCGGGCGCATGATCGCCTTGCTTGTGGCGGTGGCGCTGGTCGCCTCCATCGGCGGCTCGGCGCTTACGAGCGTGATCAACAGCATCAGCCGCAAAAATGAAGAGGCGAACGCCAAGGCGGCGGAAACCATGAACAGCCAGACGGTCGAGCCGGCGCAGGACGCGCAGAGCGAGAATACCGACTCTGCACAGTCCGGCTACACGATTGAAAAGTCGCAGCTTCCGACGTCGCTTTCGAGTAACGATACCGGCAAGAGCCTGACCCCGAAAGAGGTCTACGCGATGAACGTGAACGCCTGTGTCGGCATTGCGACGCAGATCACCACCAACGTCTGGGGGCAGGTCGCGTCGGCATCTGCCAGCGGCAGCGGCTTTATCCTCACCTCCGACGGCTACGTTGTGACCAACAACCACGTGGTCGAGGGCGCGACAAGCGTGACTGTCAAGCTCTATAACGGCGAAGAGTATGACGCGGAAATCGTTGGCACCGACGAAATGAACGACGTTGCGCTTCTGAAAATTGACGCAACCGGCTTGCAGGCTGTGACCATCGGCGACTCCGATCAGATTGAGGTCGGCGAAGAGGTCATTGCCATCGGCAACCCCCTGGGCGAACTGACTTTTACGATGACGGCAGGCGTTGTGAGCGCGCTCGACCGCGAGATCAACACCGACGGCAAGCCCATCAACATGCTGCAGACGGATGTCGCCATCAACTCCGGCAACTCCG
>DPCD01000062.1:3461-11357 GCA_003516765.1 Clostridiales bacterium
TCAACTCCGGCAACTCCGGCGGTCCGCTGTTTGACATGAACGGCAATGTGATTGGCATCACGAGCGCAAAGTACTCCGGCTCCACGTCTTCCGGCGCGAGCATCGAGGGCATCAGCTTTGCAATTCCCATCAACGACGCGCTGCGTGTGATTTATGATCTGCAGCAGTACGGTCATGTGACCGGCAGAGCGTATCTCGGTGTGACAGTCAAGGATCTCGACAGCTCGACGGGCGCGACCTATGGTCTTCCGACCGGTCCGATGATCCGGAGTGTGGAAGAAGGCGGCTGCGCCGAGAAGGCCGGTTTGCAGGAGGGCGATATTATCATCGGCTTCAACGATGCGGAAATTTCGTCCTACACCGATCTGGTGGCAGCGCTCAATAAGTGCAGAGCAGGCGATACTGCGACGATCAAGGTCTACCGTGCGGGTGCGGAGGTTGAAGCATCCGTTACCCTTGACGAGCGCCCGACGGACGACGAAATTACTGCCCGGGAGCAGGCGCAGAACGAGCAGAGCCAGCAGGACAATCAGCAGAGCGGTCAGCAGGGACAGCCCGGCAGCGGCTCCGACAGCTCGAACGGCTACAGCTACGGCTACGGCAATATGAACCCGTTTGAGTTCTTCCAGCAGATTCCCGGCTTCGGCAACTAAACGCCAAGACCCGCCGGACAGTCTGACTTGATGGCGGCTTGCATAGATTGAGATCCCCCGGTCTTAAAAGAAATTCCCGGTGCAGTTTTGTACTGCACCGGGAATTTTTCTGTGTTTTTTATTCGGCGGAAATGAGGTAGTAGTAAATCGGCTGACCGCCGGACAGAACGTTGACCTCTGCGTTCGGAAGCGCCTTTGTAAACAGCTCCGCCGCGTGGGACGCCTGCTCTGGCGTGGTATCCGCGCCGTAGAAGATGTTGATGAATTCCTTGCCCTCTTCGGCTGTTTTCTCTGCCATTGCCGAAAGCAGCGCGTCGAGGTCCGGGCTGTTGCCGAGCAGCGCGCCGTTGTAAAGCGCGAGATACTCGCCTTCGTGGATGTCGCGCCCTTCAAAGTCGGAGTTGCGCGCGGCGTATGTAATCTGCATCGTCGTCACGCCCGCCAGACTCTCGGTCATCAACTCCGCGTTCTCACTGGCGGACTGCGTCTCGTCGAAGCTCAGCATCGCCGTGATGCCCTGCGGAACGGTTTTGGTGGGTACAACCACGACTTCGCGCGTCGCCAGCTCCTGCGCCGCCTGCGCCGCCATAATGATGTTCTTGTTGTTGGGGAGCACAAAGACAACCTCTGCCGGGGTCTGCTCGATGGCATGAAGAATGTCCTCGGTCGAGGGATTCATGGTCTGCCCGCCCTCGATGATGCCGTCGGCACCGAGATCGCGGAACACACCGGCAAGACCTTCTCCCGCGCAGACGGCGACAAAGCCGAAGGGCTTTTCGGGCGCGGCGGGCGCGGGCTTTGCGGTGTCACCTGCTTCGAGCTCCTGCTCGATGGCGTCTAAATCGTCGGTCGAGCGCGCCTTGCGCCCTTCTGCCAGATCGTCGTGCTGCATGCGCATGTTTTCGATCTTTGCCAGCTCCAGCGTGCCGTATTTCTGCGACTCGGCAAGCGCCTCCCAGGGGATGTTCGTGTGGACATGAACCTTGAACGCCTCGTCGTCCTCGCCGATGACAAGGCTGTCGCCGATGGAGTCGAGGTATACGCGCAGCGGCTCAAGATTGACGGTCTCGTCCTTCTTGCGGACGATATAGACCGTATCGTAGGCGAACGTAATATCCTCAGTTGCAAAGTCGGTAAAGTCCGCCTGCTCCTTCGTCTCGCCTGCGCTCTCCTGCAAGGTAACGTCGTTTCCCTGCAGGCTTGCGAGCATGCCCTCTAAAATCGTGACAAAGCCCATGCCGCCCGCGTCTACCACACCGGCTTTTTTCAGAACCGGGTTTTGGTTGACGGTGTTTTCCAGCGCGACCTTTGCCGTCTCGATCGAGCCCATCAGGACGCTTTCCAGATTGGCGTCGTCCGCTGCAAGGTCTCTTGCCGCGTCGCCGGTCAGGCGGGAGACGGTGAGGATGGTGCCCTCGGCAGGCTTCATGACGGCTTTATATGCCGCTTCCACACCGGCGGACAGCGCCTCGGCAAAGTCCTTGCCGTTTGCTTCCAGCTTTCCCTTGAGCGATTTGGAAAAGCCCCGGAACAGAAGCGAGAGAATGACGCCAGAGTTTCCGCGCGCGCCGCGCAGAAGCGCCGACGCCGTCACATCGGCAGCCTTTGTCAGAGATTCCGGGCAGCGCTTTTTTAAATCCTGCGCCGCAGCGGCGAGGGTCATGCTCATATTGGTGCCGGTGTCGCCGTCGGGCACCGGGAAAACGTTCAGCTCGTTGATTTTCTGCTTTTTCTGCTCAATTGCGGCGCTGGCGGATACGATCATCCGGGCGAATGCCGCGCCGTCCATGGTCTGTCTCAAAGTCAATACACCTCCGGTTGCGCACGCGCGCTTAGTCAATGGTAATCGAGTCAACAAAGACGTTGACGGCACTGACCTCCGTGCCGGTGGACTTTGTGACGAAATAGCGGACCTCCTTGATGATGGACGCGGAAATGGCGCGGATGTTCACGCCCTTGTCCACCATGATGTGCAGGTCGATGGCAATGGAATTGTCATCCTGGAACGTGACGCGCACGCCCTTGCCCATTGCCTCCTTGCGCAGCAGATGGACAAGCCCGTCGGTCATGGACCGGACCGCCATGCCCTTGACGCCGAAGCAGTTCGTTGCCGCATAGCCTGCAATATTGGTATAGACCGCATTGTCAACCGCAATGGTGCCTTCTTCCGTTTTCAGCCGGATCATAACAGAACCTCCTTGTTTGCCAGAGATCAAACGCTCCGTGTGGAGCGGGGATATGCAAGATGGCGATAATTACATACTATTGTAACCGATTTTACCCAAAAGCACAAGAGGCAAAAAACCGCCCGGAGTCAACGCTCCGGGCAGAAGACTGCCCAAAAGGCTGACGCCTTTTGGGCAACAGGGATGGCACCTCGACCGCGCGCATAATTTTTGTCCCAAAGGGACAAAAATTCCACACTTGCGAGGCGAGTAGTATATTTACCCGCAAGGGGTACGCGACATCCGTAAGGCGGCAGAGCTGCCAACGGCTGTCCTGTCCGGTCTGCGGAGCCGCCGGATCATATAGATTTCCATTTTATTTCGCCCTGCGGGGCTGAACTCTGCGAGGCTTTGACCCAAAACTGCCCGGAGCACTAGCTCCGGGCAGTTCTCGCTTAGATCATGCTGGGCTGCCAGCAATCGGGCGTCTGGAGTCCCATCATGGTCACGATTGTGGGCGCGACATTCGCAAGCCCGTAGTGACCGTCCTTGATCTGGAACTTGTTGTCCTTATCATAGATGATGAAGGGAACGGGGTTGAGAGAATGGGCGGTGCGGATGGAGGTCTTGCCCTTCTTCGTTTCCGTCATCTGGTCGGCGTTGCCGTGGTCGGCAGTGACGAGAAGCGTGTAGCCGTATTTGTCGGCGGCTTCCATGACTCTGCCGACTGCTTCGTCGACGGACTCCATCGCGGAAATGACTGCCGGAATCACGCCGGTGTGACCGACCATGTCGCCGTTGGGGTAGTTGCAGCGCAGGAACTGGAACTTGCCGGACGCCATCGCGGCAACCAGATGGTCGGTGATTTCCACGGACTTCATTGCCGGCGCCTTTTCAAACGGAATCACATCGGACGGGATTTCTTCATAGACCTCGAGGCTTTCATCGACCTTGCCGGAGCGGTTGCCGTTCCAGAAATAGGTCACATGCCCGTACTTCTGCGTCTCGGAGACGGCGTATTCATGCACGCCAGCCTTGCACAGAACCTCGGTGAGGGTGTTTTTGATCACGGGCGGCTCGACGAGATAATGCTCGGGAATCTTGAGGTCGCCGTCGTATTCCAGCATGCCGGCAAAATGGACGCCGGTATAATCGCCGCGGTCAAACTTGTCGAAGTCCTTGCGGTCAAAGGCAAGGGAGATTTCCTGCGCACGGTCGCCGCGGAAGTTGAAGAGAATGACGCTGTCGCCGTTTGCAATCTTTGCGACGGGCTTGCCATCGTGCGCGACGACGAACGGCAGAAGGTCCTGATCGATCATGCCGGGGTTTTCCGCGCGGTAGGTCTCGATCGCTTCTTTTGCAGAGGCGAACTGTCTGCCCTCTGCCTGCACGTGCGTGCGCCAGCCCTTTTCGACCATCGGCCAGTTGGCCTCGTAGCGGTCCATGGTGATCTGCATACGGCCGCCGCCGGAGGCGATGGCGTAGTCGCAGCCCTCGGTGTTCAGCTCGGCAAGCACCTTCTCCGGCATGTCCACATACTCCAGCGCGGAAGTGGCAGGCACGTCACGGCCGTCCAGAAGGATGTGGCAGTAGGCCTTCTTCACGCCCTCGGCGTGGGCTTCCCGCAGCATGGCGATGAGGTGATGGATGTTGGAATGGACGTTGCCGTCGGACAGCAGGCCNNCGTAGCGGTCCATGGTGATGACCATACGTCCGCCGCCGGAGGCGATTTTGTATTCGTGCTCTGCGTCCGAAAGCCCGGCGAGAACGGTCTCCAACTGATCGACATAGTCGAGCGCGCTCGTTGCGGGCACATCACGACCGTCGAGCAGAATGTGGCAGTAGACGCGCTTAATATCCTCTTCGCGCGCCTTTTTGAGCATCGCGATCAAGTGCGAAATATTGGAATGGACGTTGCCGTCGGAAAGTAAACCGAGAAAATGCAGCGCTTTGCCGTTGTCCTTGCAGTTGGCAATCAGCGCCTTCCAGGTCTTCGACTCATACAGCGCGCCGGTTTCAATCGACTCGCCGACGAGCTTTGCGCCCTGGGAGTAGATCTGCCCGCAGCCGAGCGCATTGTGACCGACCTCGGAATTGCCCATGTCGTCGTCGGTGGGAAGACCGACGGCGGTGCCGTGCGCCTTGAGCCATGTCATGGGGCACGATGCCATAAGCTTGTCGAGATTCGGGGTGTTTGCCTGCTTGACTGCGTCGCCGCTGCCGCCGTCGCCGCGGCCGACACCGTCCATAATGACCAATACAATGGGTTTCTTCATTTGTATATCCTCCAGGTTGGTTTCTTTTTTATTCGTGCCTATTTTACATCATTTCGTTCCGGTTTACAATGTCAATTTTCCGTTTGCAGCCGTAAAATATGCTCCTTCGCCAGGGCATAAACACCGTCAAAATCCACATGCGGATTATAGACCGCCTCCAGCTCGTCGTGCAGCCGCTTTGCCTCGGCAAGGGCTTTGTAGGCAATGACGTACTGCGCGCGGTATTTTTCCGTCAGATCGGCAAGCGCTTCGCGCTTCGGACGCAGGGCGGCGACATCATAGAACTGCCCCAGATCGACATACGCGCCCGATGCGGCGGGCAGCGCGACCTCCAGCACGTGGGGACTGGTGCCGTCGGCGTAGCCGACATGCCATGCGGGGATGAGAACGCCGTCGAGAGAATCCGGGTCTGCCGAGCAGAGCACGTACTCCACATCGAGTCCTGCATCCTCCGCTGCCTTTCCGATTTTTTTCATGAAGCTCGATTTGCCGCAGCCGGGTCCGCCCTTGATCACATAAAGAAAGTTGCCGCTGTCCGGCTTGCAGAAATCCTCGTAGACCGAAAAAAAGCCTTTCGCCGTGTTTGCGCCGAGAAAATACCGCCGTACCGCCATAAAAAACCCTCGCTTTCCGAAAATCTACCGATAGCATATGCAAAAGTGCCCCGAAGCGTGCATCACGCTCCGGGGCAGAAGGATTCCAAATTCAATTGAGGGCAAGATCGCTCTGGCGGAACAGCGCGTCCACGCGCGCGCGAAGGGGCGCGTATTCGGCAAGCTCCAGCGTTTCAGGTCCCGCAATTGCCGCCCCGGCAGCCTGCTTTGCCTCCATCAGCGTCTGCATGTCCATCTGCAGATCCGCGACCTTGAACAGCGGAAGACCGTGCTGCCGCTGCCCGAGAAAATCGCCGGGACCGCGCAGGGTGAGGTCCTCTTCGGCAATTTGGAAGCCGTCGGTGGTGGCGCAGAGAGCTTTGAGGCGCCTGCGGGTCTGCTCGTTCCGGTTGGAGGAGACAAGCACACAGTAAGACTGCGCGCTGCCGCGCCCGACGCGCCCTCGGAGCTGGTGGAGCTGGGAAAGCCCGAAGCGGTCTGCGTTTTCAATGACCATCAGCGTCGCATTCGGCACGTCGACGCCAACTTCGACGACCGTGGTCGCCACAAGAATATCGGTTTCACCGCGCGAGAAAGCGCCAAGCGCCGCGTCCTTGTCCGCCTGCTTCATTTTGCCGTGCAAAAGTCCCACACGCCGGTGGGGAAAGACCGCCTGCCCGAGCGCCTGCGCCCAGCTTTCGGCAGATTTAAGGTCTTCCAGCTCGGACTGCTCCACCGCAGGGCAGACGATGTAGACCTGATGACCGGCATCGCACTGCTTGTCGATGAAGGTATTGAGGCGCTTTCGCTTGTCTTCCCCGATCAGGAAGGTTTCGACCGGAAGTCTGCCCGGCGGCAGCTCGGAGATGACCGACACATCGAGGTCTCCGTAAGCAATGAGCGCAAGCGTGCGCGGAATCGGCGTGGCAGACATGACCAGCAGGTGGGGGGTATTTCCCTTTGCAGAGAGCGCCGCTCTCTGTGCAACGCCGAAGCGGTGCTGCTCGTCGCAGACGACAAGGGAAAGGTCGCAAAACCGCAGATCCTGTGTGAACAGCGCGTGTGTGCCGATGATCAGCTGCGCCGCGCCGGATGTAATCGCAGATTTTGCCGCGCGCTTCTGTGCGGCGGTCATGGAGCCGGTCAGAAGCGTCACCTGGATGCCGAGGGGGGAGAAGAGCCGGGACAGGGACTGCGCGTGCTGCTCTGCAAGAATTTCGGTCGGCGCCATAAAAGCCGCCTGATGCCCGTTTTGTATTGCGCAGAAGCATGCGGCGGCTGCCACCATCGTTTTGCCGCTGCCGACGTCTCCCTGCACGAGCCGGTTCATCGGACGGCAGGAAGAAAGGTCGCGCAGAATATCGTCAATTGCCGCCTGCTGCGCGTTTGTCAGCCGGAAGGGAAGAAGTCTGTAAAACGGCTCCATATGCTGCGTGTCCATTGCCTTTGTATGCAGCGCCTCGCGCTGCGTGCGGATGGCGGCAAGCCCGGCGGAGAAGACGAAAAATTCTTCGAACACCAGCCGCCGGCGCGCTTTTTGCAGATCGTCGAACGACGACGGAAGATGGACCGTCTCATAGGCAAAGCGCGCCGGACAGAGGTCATATTGCTGCTGCACCGACGCGGGCAGAATATCCGGTAGATTCCCGGCACATGCTGCAAGCGCCTGGCGGACGCACGCGCCCAGAAGATTGTTGGAAATGCCTGCTGTAAGGGGATAGATGGGGAGGATTCTTCCGGTAACGGCGCCTGCCGCGTCCGCCTTTTCAAAAGCCGGATTCTGCATCTGATAGCCGTAGCCATCGCGCAGCGCGCCATAGAAGCGGTAGCTCTCGCCGTAGACGAGCTGGTCTTTGACGTAGGACTGATTGAAAAAGACGAGGTCGACGCGCCCGGTTTCATCTGCCACGCGGACCTTGACCAGCTCCATGCCCTTGCGGATACGCGAGAGCTGGGGATTGGAGATCACCATCGCCTCAAAGCAGGCGGGGATTCCGGGCTCGAGACCTGCGATAGAGGAGATCTTTGTCCGGTCTTCATAGGCGCGGGGAAAGAAAGCAATGAGATCGTAGAGCGTTTCAATATGAAGCCTTTGCAGCTGCTTTGCGCGCGTGGGACCGATGCCGCGAAGCTCCGTCACAGAAGAGAACAGGTCCATCGTTTCACCGCCTTTCATCCTTGATTTTATTAGGGTGTATTCTTCCAACTC
>DPCD01000062.1:11676-11870 GCA_003516765.1 Clostridiales bacterium
TGAGTTGGAAGAATACACCCTAGTATAACGAATCCGCCGGGCAGAAGCAAGCGCGAAAAAACCCTCCGAAGAGACTCTTCGGAGGGTTTGCATTCGGCAAAGTTACGCCAGCTCGTTCATCTTCAGGGTAATGCTGCTCTTCTTGCGGGCAGCGTTATTCTTATGAAGAATACCCTTGTTGACAGCCTGATCGA
>DPCD01000158.1:0-530 GCA_003516765.1 Clostridiales bacterium
TACAGGATATTGCGCCGCATATTTATCACAATCAAATGTCTTGGAAGGAGCCGGAAGCAGATGATTTTGTGCTTTGCTACCGCGGGCGGACGCTCTATTGTAAGGTGGAAGACGGAAGCCTCGTGCTGCCGCGCGTGAAGGACGTGGAGCCTTCCGCGCTGCAATATGCGTTTTCGATTGACGAGCGGGCGGACTACCTGCTCTCGGACGCGGAACTGAAAGAGGCAAATGGCTTTTCGTACTTCGACACCGGCAAGCTCCGCACGCTCGTGCCGGGACCCGCGCTCATGGCGGCAGCAGCGGGGGAGAGTTTATATCGCTGGTACAGTGGGCAGCGGTTCTGCGGCAGGTGCGGAAAGCCGATGGAAAAGAGTAAGATCGAGCGGGCAATGGTCTGCCCGGTTTGCGGCAATACGGTTTATCCAAAAATTTGCCCGGCGGTGATCGTTGCGATTCACGACGGCGACCGGCTGGTGCTCACGCGCTATAAAGACCGCCCCTTCAAGCACTATGCGCTCGTCGCAGGATTT
>DPCD01000158.1:717-13138 GCA_003516765.1 Clostridiales bacterium
CCCGGTCAAGCACTACGCGCTCGTTGCGGGCTTCAATGAAATCGGAGAGTCCATCGAGGAAACGGTCCACCGCGAGGTGCTGGAGGAGACGGGGCTGCGGGTCAGGAACCTGCGCTTTTATAAGTCTCAGCCGTGGGTCTTTACGGATACGCTGCTCTTCGGCTTCTTTGCCGAGTTGGACGGCAGCGACAAGATTACCGTCCAGGAGGACGAGCTGTCGGAAGCCGGCTGGTTTTACCGCAGCGAAATTCCGGAGGACCGGACGCATCTGAGCCTGACCGGTGAGATGATGGAACAGTTCAGGAAAGGACTTGCATAACATGAAAGAAAACGAACGCGAAGAAAAGTCGCTTGCGCCGGACGAAGACGCAGCTGCAAAGCAGAAGCGCCGCCAGCAGGAGGACAGAAGCCGGTTTTTCCAGCTGCTTGCGGGCGGGTATCTGGTGTACCTTGCCTGGCAGCTGATTTCCGGCGCAATCGGAGACAAGGACTGGCAGACAACGAAGCTCGTCGGCGTGATTGCAGGCTTTGTGTTTGCCGCTGTCGGGATATGGCTGCTGATTCACAATCTGCGGGCGGAAGCAAAAAAGCATGAAGCGGCGCAGCAGCCGGAGGAACCGGAAACCAAAGAAGGAGAAGACGAGACATGAACAATTCCATGAACGATCTGATGAATTTGATTTCCGTCCTGTGCGGCGGATACTGCCTGTACACCTGGTTCCGTCTGGTGCGGGAGAAGAAGCTGTTTATGAGCAGCATTCTGCTGCCGAAGGACCGCAAGCCATCCGACTGCCTCGACGAAGAGGGCTACATTAAAACAATCCGCCCGAAGCTCGGCATTCTGGGACTGGTGATTTTGCTGTTCGGCGTGTTCTCTGCCATCAACGAGCGATGCGACCCGCCCATTCTGGAATTTCCCTGGACGTTTGTGCCCTGGGGCGTGGAGGCGGTTGTGCTGATCTGGTATGCCGTGACGAGCTCGCGCGCCATGCGGGATTATTTCTGACCATACAACCTTCACCCCGGCGGGAGTATCCTGCCGGGGTGATTTTTTGCCGGTTTGCGGTTGTAAAATGAGATGGCGTGTGATAAACTAGAACAGTTGTGAAAACTTTGCATGATTTGGAGGGCAAACCCATGTAGCAGCGTGTGACCCGGAAAACTAGACTAGAATTTGGAGGCAGAATACATGGCTACCCTGAAAGAAGAAATCTCCCGGCGCAGAACCTTTGCGATCATCTCGCACCCGGACGCCGGTAAAACGACGCTGACCGAAAAGTTCCTGCTCTACGGCGGGGCAATTGCGCAGGCTGGCGCGGTCAAGGGCAAGAAGAACTCGCGCGCGGCGGTCTCCGACTGGATGGAGATCGAAAAGCAGCGCGGCATTTCTGTTACCTCGTCGGTCATGCAGTTCCAGTATGAGGGCTACTGCATCAATATTCTCGACACCCCTGGACATCAGGACTTCTCCGAGGACACGTACCGCACGCTCATGGCAGCGGACTCTGCGGTCATGGTCATCGACGGCGCGAAGGGCGTCGAGCCGCAGACGCGCAAGCTCTTCAAGGTCTGCGCCATGCGCCACATTCCGATTTTTACGTTTATCAACAAGATGGACCGCGAGTCGCGCGACCCGTTTGATCTGCTCGACGAGCTTGAAAATGAGCTGGGCATCGAAACGTATGCCTGTAACTGGCCCATTGGCTCGGGCAAGGAATTCCAGGGTGTGTATGACCGCAGAGCCGGTCAGCTGCTGTTCTTCTCGGGCGTCTCGGGCAAAAACCGCGCGGACAAGCTGGAAATTGATCTGGACGACGAGAAGGTCTCCGAGCTGATCGGAGAGAAGCGGCACAACCAGTTAAAAGACGACGTGGAGTTACTTGGCGCGGGGCGCGAGTTTGATATGGCGGAGGTACAGCGCGGCGAGCTTTCGCCGGTGTTCTTCGGCTCGGCGCTGACGAACTTCGGCGTGGAGCCGTTTTTGGAAGAATTCCTGCGCATGACGCCGAGCCCGCTGCCGCGTGTGGCAGACTGCGGCGAGATTGATACGTTCAGCCCTGATTTTTCGGCGTTCGTTTTCAAGATTCAGGCAAACATGAACAAGGCGCACCGCGACCGGCTGGCGTTCATGCGTATCTGCTCGGGCAAATTCGAGCGCGACGCGGAATATTACCACGTGCAAGGGGGTAAGAAGATGCGCCTGTCCCAGCCGCAGCAGCTCATGGCGTCCGAGCGTGAGATTGTGGACGAAGCGTACGCGGGCGATATCATCGGCGTCTTCGACCCCGGCATTTTCTCGATCGGCGACACGATCTGCACGCCGGGCAAGAAATTCAAATTCGGCGGCATTCCGACCTTCGCACCCGAGCATTTCTCGCGCGTCAGCCCCAAAGACTCGATGAAGCGCAAGCAGTTCATCAAGGGCACCGAGCAGATTGCACAGGAGGGCGCGATTCAGATTTTCAAACTGCCGAACTCCGGTATGGAAGAGGTCATCGTGGGCGTGGTCGGCACGCTGCAATTTGACGTGTTCCAGTACCGCATGAAGGGCGAGTATGGCGTGGACCTTCGGATGGAGGGGCTACCGTATGAGTACCTGCGGTTTATCGACAAGGCGCCGGTGGCAGACCTCAAGGATCTCAACCTGTCTTCGGACGTGGAGCTGCTGGAAGACTACAAGGGAAGAAGCCTGCTGGTGTTCGCGTCGAACTGGTCGATCGACTACACCATCAAGCGCAATCCCGGTCTCGAGCTTTCCGAGACGGCGCAGAACTGGTAAGCGGGTCTCGAATTTGGGACTGTTCACAAAAAATTCACAAATTATTTTTACCGGGTGGGAGGAAATCTTGCCCTGTTTTTTCTATTTATAGAAAAATATGGGATGTGAATTAAAACAAAAGTGTTACAGAAAAGGAACGAAAAGATACAATTTGCGCCGAACCGGCAAAATGACCACAAGCCCTAGTAGGCAAAGGGGTGAGATTCTTAATTTCTCTTAATTTTGCACGAAATAGTTGCAAATTTTAATTTTTATGGTAAACTAAGAAAGAACAATCCCCGCAGAAGCGGGAAAATGGAAGGAAATTGAGAGGTGTTCTTTATGAAGAAGAAATTGAGCAGACTCTTATGCGCGCTCCTCGTCATGACGATGGTGCTCGCAATGGTCCCCGCTGTTTCGGCTGCGGAGCCCACAGGAACGGTGGATGACCCTATCATTATGTATGTGGGGGACAACAGCAGCGAGTATGTAACGCATACGTATGGCTGCACAAACACGAAACACTCGGCGAAGCTTCAGTTTACAGAAATTTTCAACGGCAGAGAAACCGCGCTGAGCGCGCAGAAGTATGTCTCCTTCGACAAGGCAACCGGAACCTTCAAGGCGACAACTGCAACCTACAGAAGCACGTACCCCAATTTTGGTCTGGTGAAGGTGACTGTCGGCTGCGCAGGCGAAGGTAAAACGCCGCACGATGATTTCAAGGCGGAGACCGTCTACTTCCAGGTCTACTCTGTGGCGACCGGCATTACACTGAAAACCGCGACCGGCTCGACGCTTTCGTCTCTGAGCCTTCCGGTTGGCGAGGAGCAGAGAATTTACTACACGATGAATCCTGCGTCCGCAAACCCGGACAATGTGGATGCGTGGTTTGATAATTCCAATGTGAAAGTGCTTGATGATGGGTGGGACGAGGACGCCAACGGTACATATTTTACCGTCAAAGCAACAAAAGGCGGCGTGATCACGACGCTCAACATTGAGCTCGACGGCGATACGAGCCATAAGCCCGTCACCAAGGAATATAGCGTTCTGACCGGCAGCGCTGCAAACCTCACACTGAAAACCGGCAGCACTGTTCTTGCGCAGAGCGGCGACGACGGAGACTCCTACATCGAGTCCTCCATCGGCAAGACGATTTCGATTACCGCGACGGCAGACACTGTCCTCGGAAGCGTATCCGACATTGAATGGGATTCCAGTAACCCCGACTGCGCGTCGTTTGTCGGCACACCGAAAAACGGCAGGGTTGATCTGAAGGTCACCGGCGCAGGCACGACGAAAATTACGGCGACCCTCGGCGGCAAGACCGCAACGTTCGAGGTGCGCGTCCTCAAGGACATCACCAGCATTGCGATTCATGATACAAACGGCAAGACGATGGACGATCAGGAGCTGACGGTCGGCGGAGACGAGCTGACAGCAAAGGCAGTTGTCTATCCGACGAAATATAAGGAGAGCGCAAAGTCCGCCGTGTGGTCCATTGAAGACAAGGACGTTCTGGATTTCGGCAAAGAGTACATCAAATGGGTCGACCCGGACACGGGCAAGCTGACGACCGAGACCGCAACGTTCAAGGCAGTCGGCGCAGGCACAACGAAGGTGACTGTTACACTCGGTAAGCAGACCGACTCGTTCCGCGTTACTGTGAAGAACGCGGCAAAGACGATTAACATTACAAGACTTGTTAACATCTCGAATCTGAGCGCGACGGTTCGCAACGGCTCTGAGACCGAAATCGTTTCGAGAATGAACGCGAACAGCAAGTTCAGCCAGAGCCTTGCAATTACCGATACTGGCGATACAATTTTTGTTCCTGTAAGATGGGTTTCTGCCTTTAAGGATAGCAGTAAGTCTGCTACAGTCTATGGTCAACTTTTGACCACTGACGGAGAGTACAATTTCAATTATGGAAAGCTCTCGACGCAGATCACGCTGACGGCGACACTGACCGACGACGCGGCGGTGACCGACATCGCCATTACGGCAAACAAGGATAACGCGATTGAAAACGACGTCATCCGTCTGACGGCGACGCCGACGGTCGAACCGTCCAGCGCAGAGGTCAAGTATCAGTGGTACGTCAACGGCAAGGCGGTCTCCGGCGCAACAAAGGCGACGCTTTCCTACACGATTCCGAAGTCCTCTTCCGACAGTGCCACGTTGTATAAGTTCGTCTGCGAGGTGACTGCATCCTACAAGGGAACGAGCACGACCTCCGAGTCTAAGGCGTTTACCGTCACCGTTTCGAGAGACTACACCGTGAGCGTCACGGCGAACAAATCCAAATCCAGCTATACTGTCGGCGACAAGGCTGAAATGAAGGCGACGCTCTATTATAAGGGCTCTGCCGTTTCCAACAGCGCGTTCTCCTGGCAGCTGTTTGACGAGAACGACAACGCGCTCGACTCCGGCATTGCGACCATCTCTGGCAACAACGCCAGCGCGACCGTGACCACCAAGGCGGTCAAGAACGCGAAGGGCGACAAGATCGTGGTTCGTGCGACGGTTGACTACCGCGGCTACAGCTACTCCAGCAGTGAGACGATTACCGTTAACCCGGCGCAGGCGGCAACCGTCAAGCAGTCCGTCGGCTCCGGCGCTGCGATCAAGTCTTCGAGCATCATCAGCGCCGTCACCAAGGCGGCAGGCTCCAGCGCGAAGGTTTCCTACATCGTCTTCGGCAGCGAAAGAAGCTGCAAGCTGACCAAGAGCTCCAGCTCGTCTTCGTCCATCGATGATACCAAGTGCTACGTCTCCACGACCTCCGGTCAGAAGCTCTCCGACGTGTATGTCAAGACCTCCGCTTCCAGCGCGTCCGTCACCTACACCGCCTATGATGCAGACGATTACGTTCTGGCAACCGGCACCGTCAGCTTCGATACCAACGACGCCAATGACACCATTTCGTCTTCCGGTGCAAGCTTCAAGAACGCTGCGGCGGTCGATCAGATCATCGAGGACTACCCCGACGCAGACTATGTGAAGTTTGATCTTCCCAGTGCCGCAGACGGCAAGCTCTACTATGAGTTCAACACCATTTCCGACTTCACCGGCGAGGTCAAGGATTCCGAGAAGTACTATCTGAATGCGGGCAGCAAGGATCTGGACGCAGAAGATGTCTATTTCCTGCCGGTCTACGGCGCGAAGGGCAAGGTCACGATTTCCTACACCGCTTTCTCGTCGTCCAATTCGGATCTCGGCAGCGGCAAGATCGCGCTCACCATCAAGAGCAAGACCGCATCGAGCAAGTTCACCGACGTCACCGCCAAGAACGTTGGCTCCTGGGCGGCAGACTCCATCGATTTCTGCGCGGATAACGATCTTGTCAACGGCAAGAGTACGTATTCGTTTGCACCGAGCGATAACCTGACCCGTGGTCAGCTCGTCGCGATTCTTTACCGCGCGGCAGGCGCACCTTCCGTCTCCGGCATCTCCAACCCGTTCACCGACGTGAAGTCGTCCGCTTACTACTACAATGCAGTCCTCTGGGCATACAAGAACGGCGTTGTCACCGGCACGAGTGCAGACAAGTTCAGCCCCGACGCCAATGTTACCCGTGAGCAGATTGCGGCAATCCTGTACCGCTACATGGGCTCGCCCGCAGCAACCGGCTCTCTGACCGGCTACGCAGACCGCGCCAAGATCAGCTCCTGGGCAACCACCGCTATGCAGTGGGCAATCGGCAAGGGCTACATCACCGGCATCGGCACGAAACTTGACCCCGCGGGCAAGGCAACACGCGCACAGGTCGCCGTCATGATGCACCGCTTCCTGACCAAGTAAACAGCGAACGGAAATAAGAATATACCCGAAAGGCTCCCGGATTTGTATCCGGGAGCCTTTTTCTGCACAGGAAGGCAGCATCCGGCATAGATTGATGCAGGGCGAAACGCCCCGGAAAATAGGAAGGAGTGTCAGACCTTGACCAATCAGAATGACGCGGCAAACGGCGTGATGACGCTGCCGCAGTGCGCGAACGCAGACGGGAATCTGCCGTCGTGCGCGCCGCTGGCAAATCCATATGTCCCGTTCCAGCAGACGGGTCCGGAGCTGTATCAGGCGCCCTGCGCGCTGATTCGCGGGACGCTGTTCCCCGGACTTGATCTTCCGTATGGCGGACAGGAAAACACGCAGGAGAAGCTGGCGACGGCTTCGGTGGAACTGCAGCAGATGGGCTTTGCGCTGCAGGAGCTGGCGCTGTATCTCGACACGCACGCGCAGGACGACGAGGCGGCGCAGCTGTTTAACCAGTATGTCGAGATGTATCAGCAGGCAATCGAGCAGTATCAGCAGGGGAATGGACCGCTCACGCTCATGGACGCGGCGGCAGGCGGCACGTATGACTGGCTCTCGGGACCGTGGCCCTGGGAATACGGAAAGGAGCGGTAAGAGAAGATGTTTGTCTATGAAAAAAAGCTGCAGTATCCGGTGAGAATCCAGAACGTAAATCCGCAGCTTGCGGCAATTGTCATTTCGCAGTACGGCGGACCCGACGGCGAGCTCGGCGCGTCGCTGCGATATCTGTCGCAGCGCTATTCCATGCCCTATGACGAACTGAAAGGGTTACTCACGGACATCGGCACGGAGGAATTGGGGCATCTGGAGATGGTCGGCGCGATTGTCCATCAGCTGACGAGAACGCTCACCGAAGAGCAGATGAAGGAGCAGGGCTTCGCCCCCTATTTTGTCGATCATACGGCGGGTGTCTATCCGCAGGCAGCCTCCGGCACGCCGTGGTCTGCTGCAACCATGGCGGTCACCGGCGACCCTATGGCAGATCTGGTCGAGGATATGGCGGCAGATGCTGCAACCATGTAAACACAACCGACGCTTGAAAGCATTGAAACTACTGGCTTTTTTGATGGCGCAAGGTTTTTCATGCTGCGATAGCGTAAAGACAACATCATAAAAAATGGGACAAGCTGCTTCAAAAATAAGCATAGAAACGCACGATTTGAAAAATCGAATCGCGCGTTTCTGCGCTTATTTGGCAGGAAACACAGCAAAGGAGGCGGAGTATGGCGCAGGTTTTTGTATCAGATTATTTCTACGGTGACGAATCGAAAGAGTTCAGCTATTTCCGTATCCCCCGCCTGCTGATTACCCATCAGCGGTTCAAAAACATCTCCGTCGAAGCGAAGCTGCTGTATGGTCTGCTGCTTGACCGCATGGGGCTGTCCGAGGAACACGGCTGGTACGACGAGGACGGGCGCGTGTTCATTTATTACACAGTCGAAGAAATTGCCGACGATCTCTGCTGCGGGCGCGATAAGGCGATGAAGCTGCTGGCTGAGCTGGACAAGACCAAGGGTGCCGGTCTGATTGAGCGCGTCCGCCAAGGACAGGGCAAGCCGACGAAAATATACGTCAAGCGGTTTACGACCCGCGAGGTTCCACCCAAAAAAGAAGAAATTCCTGCGCCCATTCCAGAAGTCGAAATTCTCGACCTCCAGAAGTCGGAAATCCCGACTTCAAGAGGTCGGAAACCTCGACTTCAAGAAGTCGGATTTTCCGACCCAAGTTATATTGATAATAATTATCCTGAGTTTAGTTATCCTGATCCATCTATCTCCCCTGCGAAACCGCCGGGAGATGGAGGACGATTGATCGAGCGATGGAGCTTGAAAGAACGTGTCAAAGAGCAGATCGAATATGACGCGCTCTGTACGCAGTACGCTGTCGAAGACGTGGACGCGCTTGTGGAGCTGATCGCAGAGATGCAAAGCAGCACCGCCGCTGCCATCCGTCTGGGAAAAGACCAAATCCCCATCGAGATCATCAAGGAGCGGTTCCGCCAACTGAACCAGATGCACGTTGCCTATGTTCTGGACAGCCTGCGGACAACCACAACACAAATCAATAACATCAAAGCCTATCTTCTGACCGCGCTCTACAATGCGCCGATGACGATGGGCTTTTTCTATGCCGCCCAGGTGCGGCATGACTTCGGCAGAAAATAAGTCTTACGGTAGAAATGAATCTCACGGTGAGACGTATTTTTTGATATAAAAAATCATTTGGAGGTAACACATGGCAGAAGAAAAAGCCCGCGACCCCACAAAGCAGGAAAGGAAACCGGTCAACATTCCGCTTTCTAAAATCCATGACTTGCCCGGCAGCGTCTTCGCACCGCCGAGCCAAAAAAGTCTCGAAGCGTTGACAAGCAGCATCGTCCTAAAAGGCGTACAGGAGCCGGTTATCCTGCGCCAGCGCGAGGACGGAGAGTATCAGATCGTCTCCGGCAATCGCCGCCGCAAAGCAAGCGAATTTGCAAAGAAAACGGAAATTCCCGCTTTTATCTACGACATGACCGAGAAAGAAGCAAAAGACTTCCGTTTCCGGAACAAAGGCGAAGGCACACCGCCCGGAAAGCTGCTGCCTGAGAGTGAAATCGGCAAAAAGCGCGACACGACCGAAAAGGCACCGGATAAAGCGGCAGACGGCAAAAAGCCAGACGTGCCGCTGAAATCTCCCGAGAAGCCAGCCGAGGTAAAACCTGCACCGGCACCGGAATCCAAGAAGCCAGAGGAACAGGCGAAAACGGCAACGTCTCCGGAAAAAACGGATACAGACGCAAAGAAAAGCCAGTTGGCTGTTTTCCCAGTTGGTTGATTTAAATGAGTTCTCTTCCATTACAGTCGACGGCGTGACCTATTCGCTGCAATAACTATAAATAACGCCCGCTGCATCACATGATGTGATGCAGCGGGCGGTTTTCCTCTTTCTTTATCTAAAAGCGCTGATCAGAACGTATCTTTGATCTGCTCGAAGGCGTAGATGCGGAAGTCGTTGGGGCTGAGCTTCTTTGCCGCCTCGATCTCCTGCAGCGCCTGCTCGCGGTGTCCGAGACCCAGAAGCCCATATGCACGCAGAACATGACCGTTTACGGTGTTGATCTTCACGATGTCGTATTCAAACGGCATCGGCGTCGGCGCGCCAACGCCATAGTAGGCGCGAAGGTCGCTGTTTTCGATCTGCGACGTGCCGGTGTCGATCATTTCCTGCAGCACCTGCTCGGCTTCGGTAAAGCGCATCAGCTTGCGAAGGGCAAGCCCGCGGAACATCGAAAGCTCGGAGACAATCGCCTTGGGAACGGACGCCTCTTCATATGCCTTTGCCGCTTCGTCCGGGTGTCCCTCGCGTGCAAGAAGGTTTCCGAGATAGAAGTAGATGTGCGCCTCCTGATTGAACCACGTCTTCGCCTCGCCGTAGGACTTGGGAAGGTCGATGCCGTCGAGATACGCCTTGTGCGCAGCTTCCGTCTTTCCTTCCGCGGCAAGCGCGTTGCCGTAGAGCACGTGCATCCAGGCGTGCTGCTTGGTGAGGTTGCCCTCGCCGCCCTCATAGATGTGGAAGTGCTTGATCTTTGCGGCGTGAATCGCTTCTTCATAGCGTCCCTGCTGGCTCAGAAGGACGATGCGGTCGAGATAGCAGTCGTCGCGCTCGGCAAGAAGCTCCGGATATTTGTCATACACGTCCAGACGCTCCTGCACAGAAACGTTCATGTTCTTGAGCAGCTGCTGATACTCGAAAAGCAGTCTCGGGTCGTGGCGGTTTTCCAGAGCCCTTTCCATGCAGACGCGCGCAGAGGCTGCGTCTCCGCGCTTGTCAAAGTAGGCGAGCGCCAGATCGCGAAGCGTCTTTGCATGCTTGTCATTGCGTGTGATTGCCTGCTCCCAAAGCGTGATTGCTTCGTCATAGCGGAAGCGGTCGTAGAAGAGGCTGCCGAGATAATAGCACGCATTCGCGTCGGCGGCGTTCTCCTCGATGGCAAAGCGCAGGACAGCGATGTCCTCGAGGCGCGACGGAAAGCACAGCCCGGTATCGAGCGCCGCAGCAGATGTCAGAACTTCGATTGCCTCGTCTTCGCGCGAGAGCTTGTGCAGAAGAAATGCGCGGTAATAGGCAAGCAGGGGATAGCTGCTGCCGGAAAGGTCAATCAGGTGCAGCGCGTCTTCATAGAAGCCGGCTTCCATGTAGGCGCAGACGACGTCAAGATAGTTTTCGGGCTTCTCGCCGAACATGGCGCGGATTTCATCCGTATTGTCTGTGAAATAGCCTGCCTCCACGCGGGACCAGAGGTCCAGAAGGTCGTGCGCGGACTCGCGCTGCGAGAGCGCCTTCGCTTCGTCCAGCCGTCCGAGCTTGCGCAGGATTGCCGCCTTGAGGTTCACCGCGCGGCTGTTGCGGCTGTTAAGAACCAGCGCCTCTTCCAGATGCGAAAGCGCCGTGCAGTAGTCCTTGCGGCAGGCGTCGATGGTGGCAAGCTGATAGTAAGCGCCCGCGGCGTAGCCGTTGTTCCATGCGGCGCGGTAGAGCGCGTCATACGCTTCGTCAAGCTTTCCGAGATACTGAAGTGCCAGACCCTTGAGATAGAAGCTCTCGGTGTCCATCGGGTGCTGGTTGCGGCTTGTCAGACGCTCGATTGCCTTATCGCAGAAGGCAATGCAGTCTTCGAATTTGCCATCCTTGAGCGCAAGGCGTCCCATTGCCGTGTTGCAGCGGATATCGCCCGGGTCGCGGCACAGCGCCTCGCGGTAATAGTCGCGCGCGTCATAGTTGTGCTGCTTGTACTGTTCGAGATGCAGACCGTTGATGAACAGCTCTTCAATGCTGTCGTACTCCGACGGGCGCTTGACCGGCTGGCGCGGCTCGATGGGCTGCTTCTGCCCGCGCACATAAGGCGTGTAGGAAACAAGCAGCTTGCCGGTTTCGCTGCGAAGCTCTGCCGTAAGGTTCTTAAATTCGTGACCGTTCAGCGCAAGCTCGCGGCTCCAGGTCTTCTCCGGCACCATGTCGCAGGTCTCGGTGAACAGGAACGTCTCGCCGTCGCGGACCGTAATTTGTGCGTTCGGGAAAGAGCCCGTGACATTGAAGCCGACATAAGCGTTTTCGCCGCGCTGCTCGAAATTCATGCAGGCGTCGATGCTTGCGTTCTTGACGTCGCCGATGTCGCGCACAGGGTACCAGTACTGCTCAAACTCGCGCGACTCAAACGGAGCCAGCCACGTGAAGTCCGGCTGATTGTCGGTATAGACGCCGGTCATCAGTTCGATGTAGGGTCCGTCGTTGTCGGTCAGGTTCGAGCACCACATGTCGCCGAAATCGCCGTGCCCCCAGGTCCAGAGCTTCTTGCCCGGGGAGATGTGGTGGTTTGCAACTGTTGCGATGCCCTTCTGGATGCCGCCGTCATAACCGGCGAGGAAGTCCATGTCGGACTGCCCCTGCGAGACCATGAACGAGGACGGAATCTTGACCGAGTCATAGCGCGAAAGGTCGGTGCCTTCGCCGTAGTTGAACGGACGCGCGGTGTGATACGTGCCCTTGGCAATCGGCCAGCTGATCACGGCTCTGCGGTCGTGGTCATTTGCCCACTCGACATCGGGCGGGAAGATGGTGCGGTAGTCGTTGTTGACGGAAACCGCGAGGTTTGCCCACCACATGAAAAGCTGCGCCTGATTCGTGCGGTTATAGACGCGGACCTTTGCTTTAATGTAGCTGCGTCCGGGTTCTACCGTGATGCCGACCATGCCCTTCTGGCGGTTGAACGGCTCAACCTCGCCGACCCAGACGGTCTTGCTGCCGTCGGCGTTTTCCTCGGCGCTTGCCTCGACGGGCATGAACGTCGTCGGGCGGTGG
>DPCD01000016.1:0-150 GCA_003516765.1 Clostridiales bacterium
CGTGCCGCTCGGCGTTTCGATGCAGCTGCCCGAGGGCTATGAGGCGCGGACCGCGCCGCGCTCGTCGACCTTCAAGCGCTGGGGGCTTCTGCAGGCAAACTCCGTCGGCGTGATCGACAACAGCTACTGCGGCACGAACGACGAGTGGAA
>DPCD01000016.1:430-3209 GCA_003516765.1 Clostridiales bacterium
GAAAAGGGCGACCGCATCTGCCAGTTCCGCATTTTCGAGGTCCAGCCTGCCATCGAGTTTGAAGAGTGCGACACGCTGTCTGACACGGACCGCGGCGGCTTCGGCTCGACCGGTCGAAAGTAAAAACGCCCCCGGCGCAGCTCAAAACCAGCTGCGCCGTGGTGTTGTTATTGCGCAAGAAGCGTAACGCTCATGCAGATCGGATTATGGTCGGAGTAGGCAAAGCCGGTGGACACGACCTCGCTGCCCGTCACTTCGACATTCGGCGAAACCAGAAAGCCGTCGACCGACAACACCAGCTGCCCGTCGTGATACGGACCGTCCGCGTTGCGGACCGTGGGCACCGCGCCGTCTTTTCCCTGCGGCGCTACAAGCCGAATGTCGGTTTTCTCCAGCAGATCAAAGCGAAGCGGCTGCGCCCAGGTGTAGTCCTCGGTGGAAACGCCGAAATATGCTTCGCTGCCACCCTCCAGCAGATCCTTATTGAAATCGCCGCCACCAATGACGTAGTTTCCCGCTTTAAATTCTGCCTGCATGTCGGAGAGCAGAAGCTCCAGCTGCTCGTCGGCAATTTTCCCGTCGGAGGTGTAGGCAGACAGATGCAGGTTATACAAGCAAAGCTCCTTGCCGTTCGAGACCGGAATTTTCGATACGCTGTAGCACCGGTCCAGATCGAGAAGCTTCGTCACGCCCGTCTCGACCGGCAGACTCCTTCGCACCGCGCTGCGGATACCGAGCTTTGATGTTGTCAGCAGCCCGGAATTCGACGCGCCGTGCGGCTGCGTGATGGGGTAAAACAGATACGCTGAATGATAGTTTACGGCAAAGACGCTGTCTGTAGAAACGTCCAGATCGTCAAACGTGCGAAGCTTCAACGCCTCGTCGACATGGTAGCTCCGGTCGGAGTCGAAGTCGACCTCCTGCAAAAGCATCAGGTCTGCATCCTGCGCCGCGGCAGTTTCTCCGATGGCGTCAAGATTCTTTTCCAGCCGTTCTCTGGACCATGCGCGCGACTCCGTGCCGCCGTCCATGAAGAAGCCGAAGTCCTCTTCATACGCGCCGAAGCCGATGTTCCAGCTGAGGATTTTATAGTCCGTCTCTGGCTCGGCAGTCTGGACGCCGCTGCTTCCGTGTGTGACGTCGAGCGCCTGGTTGTCTTCGATGCGCGAATACGTGCCGAATACATAGCCTACATAGCAAAGCACGGCGATCAGCACCGCCAGCAGCAGAATTCCAGCAATTTTCAAGACTCTTTTCAAGTCCTTCGCCTCCTGTTTGTTCTTCTTTTTGTATCATACCCGATTGCACGCAAAAATGCAATCCGCCTCGCGTGGGCAGAACTTCAATTTTAAGAATTATTCTTAAAATAATTCTGGCTTTTTTTCGCGGCATGTGGTATGCTATGGACAGAAGCAAATAGCCCCTGGCTGATCCATGAATTTCAGGAGGAATGCATATGTATTGTGTCAAAAAAATGACCGAGGATCTCTACTGGGTCGGTGCAAGCGACCGGCGTCTGGCGCTCTTTGAAAACGTCTATCCCATCTCGCGCGGCGTGAGCTACAACTCCTACCTGCTGCTCGATGAAAAGACGGTTCTGCTGGACACCGCCGACAGCTCCGTGAGCGGCATCTTCTTTGAAAATGTCGAGCACGTGCTGAACGGACGCCCGCTCGACTATCTGATCGTCAACCACATGGAGCCGGACCACTGCGCGCTGATGCAGGATCTGGTCCTGCGCCATCCGGATGTGAAGATCGTCTGCAACAAAAAGACGCTGGCAATGATCAAGAACTTCTTCACGTTCGACATCGACGCGCGCGCCGTGATTGTCGGCGAGATGGACACACTCTGCACCGGCAGGCACACCTTTGCCTTCGTCATGGCGCCGATGGTCCACTGGCCCGAGGCAATGGTCTCCTACGACGTGACCACGAAGACACTCTACTCTGCCGACGCCTTCGGCACCTTCGGCGCGCTCAACGGCAACCTGTACGCGGACGAAGTGAACTTCCAGACCGAATGGCTCGACGATGCCCGCCGATATTACACCAACATCGTCGGCAAATACGGCACGCAGGTACAGGCACTGCTCAAGAAGGCTACGACGATCGAAATTGAAACCATCTGCCCGCTGCACGGTCCCGTGTGGCGCAAGGACATCGGCTGGTTTATCGACAAGTACGTCCACTGGGCAACCTACAAGCCCGAGCAGCAGGCAGTCGTGATTGCCTATGCCTCCGTCTACGGCAACACCGAAAATGCGGCGAACATTCTTGCCTCGAAGCTTGCCGACCTCGGCGTGCGCGATGTGAAGATGTACGACGTGTCCGCGACGCACCCGAGCTTCATCGTCTCCGAGTGCTTCCGCGCCAGCCACCTTGTCTTCTTCTCCACGACCTATAACGCCGGCATGTTCGTGAACATGGAAAATCTGGTCCATGACATTGTGAACCACAACCTCCAGAACCGGACCATCGCGCTGGTTGAAAACGGCTCCTGGGCGCCCACGGCAGGCGGTCTCATGCGCGCAGAGTTCCAGAAGCTCAAAAACTGCACGATTCTGGACGAAGGTCTGACCATCAAGTCCTCGCTCAAGGAGGCGCAGCTTTCGCAGATGGACGCGCTCGCGCAGGCGATCTATGACAGCATGGACCATCCCGCACCCGCGGTCCACGAGGATGCCAAGCCCATCGAGCAGAACGCGATGTTCTCCCTTTCCTACGGGCTTTACGTTCTCACCGCGCGCGACGGCGAAAAGGACAACGGCTGCATCATC
>DPCD01000114.1:0-173 GCA_003516765.1 Clostridiales bacterium
TGGCGAAACTCTACGAGGTTTTAACACACAGAAAGGGAAGGCTTATCGCCTTCCCTTTTTATTTTGTGATCGCCGGATACCGCAGCGCAAATTCCTCCAGGACGCACAGCCCGTGCTCGTCAAATCGCTTTCCGGCTGCCTCAAAATCGGGCGCAAACGCTTCGCGGTGCACC
>DPCD01000114.1:370-5154 GCA_003516765.1 Clostridiales bacterium
CCGCCAATATGCCAGCGACCGGTCGCCCTCTCCCTCTTTACAGGCATGTTCGCCCGAAACCTCGTCGAAGGGAACAAGCGTCACCTTCGTGTCGCAGATAACCCCTGCCGCCTCGCCGTTATCGAGCAGAATCACGCTGTATTCTCCCACGTTCGGAAGCGGCTCTTCTTCCAATTCGAACGCAAGCAGCGCACTCGCCGTCGCCGTTTTTGTTCCGGCAAGTACCAACTGCGCAAGCTCGTCGCCGACCGCGCCGCCGCCGCAAAACGCCCATGCGCTATAAGGCGTCTGTTCCGACACGCCGCTGCTTTCACAATACGCATGCCACATCTGTTCTGCTGTCATTGTCTTCTCCTTATGTGTTCAGAAGCAGCTCCTCGTCGATGCAGAGCCGTCCGTCTTTTTCCACCAGCCCCAGCCTGCAGCGCTTCGCGATTTCAAAAAGCTTGTCTCCGCTCACGCCCGTGAGATTGTCGACCTTGTCGAGCAGTTTCTGCGCCTCGGGGTGGAAGCTGGAGAGCGTGATGAAAATGCCACGCGAGCCGTTTTCTGCACACACCGCGCCGTAGAATTCGCGCACATCCTTTGCCGTCATAACCGCATGGCGGTTTTTCATCTGCATGAGAATCGTCTCGCGATAGCCGAGGTCGTCTGTCGTGTGAATCATGCCGTCGATGCCGCCGTCGTCCGAGCCGCCGGTGACAAAGCCCTCGTCAACCGTTTTGCCCTCGGAGAGATAATATTCCCGCAGCAGACGCACGCAGTAGCTCTCGAACCACTCGCCGCCTTTGGTGTGAACCGCCTCGAGAAAGCATCGCTCGACATCGCCGCCCTCCGCCGCCTGCCGGAGCCAGCCGCCAAGCTCCGTTGCCGGATAATCCCCCGGCGTTCCCAGCCGGTAGCCGCGCGAGGTCCGCACGACGCCGCGCTCCTTTTCCATCCCAACCAGGCATCTTCCCATCACGCTTCTGAGCGCGTTGTCGTCCTGCCTGCCGGGGGTTTTGTCTGTGCCGAAATGCTGCTCTGCCAGCCGGTAGAGCTCCTGCTTGCCAATTACCCGCCGCTCCCCGATTGTCCGGGTGATAAATGCGCGGATTGCCGCAGGGGCAAACTCGATATCCTGCGCGCGTTCCAGATGCAGAAAGCCTGCCTCGTCTTCGCGGATGGACCCGGCGTGAATCAGCCCGGTCAGCACCATGCCGAGCCGGCTTTTCATCATCGTCAGCGGCGCCCCGGGCGTCAGATCCGCATCGCTCCCGGCTTCCATGCCGAGCGCGGCAATCCCGGCTTCAATGAGCTGCTTACGCCGCAGCTTTCCCGCTCCGGACAGCTCCCGCAGCAAAAGTTCCTGTAATTGTTCGTCGGTCCGTTTCATCGCGCCCAACCCTTTCCGTTCGTTTTTTCTATCATACGCCAGTTTCGCGGGAATTGCAACGAATTGCGCCCCAAATTCCGCAAATTCGCGAACAGCCACGGCAGCTTACACTGCCGTGGCTGTTCTTTGTATCTCGTTGCAAAACAATCAGGTGAGGGGGAATTAACATGCTTTTGCAGCCGCAGCCGCGACCAGTTCGTGGAGCGCGCCCGTCGGACACGCCTGCGCGCAGGCGCCGCAGCCGATGCACTTGTCATAGTCGACCGAAGCGAGGTTGCCGTCGACATGCACCGCGTCATGCTCGCACGTCTTCACGCACTTCATGCAGCCGATGCAGCCCGCGCTGCAAGCCTTACGCGTCACAGCGCCCTTGTCGTGGTTCGAGCAGAGAACCGCTGTCTTCGCGCGGCTCGGAACGATGGCAATCACCTGCTGCGGGCAGGTCTTTGCGCAGATGCCGCAGCCGACACAGATGGAGGCATCCACCGAGGCAATCCCCTTGACCAGGGAAATTGCGCCGTGCGGACAGACTCTCATACAGTCGCCCAGACCCATGCAGCCATAGGTGCACGTGCCGCTGCCGCCGAAGAACAGCTTTGCCGCCTGACACGAGGCGATGCCGCGGTAGTCTTCCTTGGGGAAGGTATGGTCGCAGTCGCCGCCGCAGCGGACGAGGGCAGTCTTTGCTTCCACCGCTTCCGCTTCCACACCGAGGACCGCCGCGAGCTTTCTCGCCGCCTCTGCGCCGCCGGGGACGCAGAGATTGGTCTTCGTGCCGGGGGTAAGCAGCGCCTTCGCATAGCCGTCGCAGCCGGTAAAGCCGCACGCGCCGCAGTTTGCACCGGGCAGGCACTCGCGAATTGCCGGAAAGCGCTCGTCTTCTTTGACTGCCATCACGTGGGAGGCAACCGCCAGACCCACGCCGCAGATCAAGCCGATCATCGTAACAGCCAGAATGGGAATCAGAATTTCATTCATTGCATTTCCCTCCTTAACCGCCGAACAGCCGGTCCAGAACGCCCGAGAAGCCGAAGAACGACAGCGAGACGATCGAAGCCGAAACCAGCGTAATGGGCAGACCTTCGAAGCTCTTGGGCGGCTCTGCATCCTCCACGCGCGAACGCACGCCGGAGAAAATGACCATTGCCAGGAAGAAGCCGAGACCGCAGCCCAGCGCCGTCAGCAGCGAGTCAACGTAATTCAGACCGTCCGAAATGTTGTTCATCGTCACGCCCAGCACGCCGCAGTTCGTCGTAATCAGCGGCAGATACACGCCGAGCGCCTTGTGAAGCGAAGGAATGTAGCGCTTGAGGACAATTTCCACCAACTGTACAAGCGCCGCGATGACCAGAATGAAGACCACCGTCTCCATATAGGTGAAGTCGACCTTGCCCGCCAGCAGCAGATGATAGATCGGCCACGTGACCGCCGTTGCCAGAACCTCGACGAAGATAACGGCAATGGACATGCCGGTCGCCTGATCGAGCTTCTTGGAGACGCCGAGGAACGGGCAGATGCCGAGGAACTTGACGAGCACGTAGTTGTTGGTAATCGCCGCCGTCAGAATCACAAAAAGTACCGTTTTCATTCAGCGCTTGCCTCCTTCCCTCTGCAGGAGCCTGCCTTGCCGCAGCCCGGGCATGCCGCACAGCCGAATTCCTTCTTGGTAATTGCCTTGCCGTGGGTGATCTTGTTGACCAGCGCGATCATGCAGCCGAACACGAAGAAGCCGCCGGGCGCCATGGTGAGAATACCGATGGGGTTGTCGTTAAACCAGGGAATGGGCATACCGCAGAAGGTACCGGCGCCGAGAATTTCGCGGATGGTCGCCATCGCGCACAGCGCCAGCGTAAAGCCGAGACCCATGCCGAGACCGTCGATCGCGGAATCAACCACACCGTGCTTGTTGGCGTACATTTCGGCTCTGCCGAGGATGATGCAGTTGACGACGATCAGCGCCAGATACACACCCAGAGACTGATACAGCTCATAGGTATATGCCTCCATGACCAGCTCAACGATGGTCACGAAGCCGGCGATGACCGTGATGTAGCACGGAATGCGGACCGTGTCCGGAATGACTTTCCGCAGCGCGGAAATTGCCATGTTGGAAAGAATCAGAACCACCGTCGCCGCAATGCCCATGCCGAACGCCGCCGTGACGGATGTGGAAATTGCCAGCGTCGGGCAGGTGCCGAGCACCAGAACCAGAACCGGGTTTTCCTTGATGAGACCCTTGAGAAGATTTTGAAGCTTCGTCATTATGCCGCCTCCTTCCATGTTTCATAGGCTTCAAACGCCGCTTTGACGCAGCTCTCATAAGCCGTCGATGTAATGGTTGCACCGGAGATGGCGTTCACGCCGGAAAGGGAGCTGTCCTGTCCTTCATACTGACCGTAGTAGCTCTCGTTTGCCGTCTGACCGCCGAGCGTCTTGGTTTCGCTGGAGACATCGAGTGTCTTGCAGCGCAGAATCGTCCCCTCCGGGGAAATGGCAACCATGACCTGAATCGTACCGCCGAAGCCCTTGCCGGAGGCTGTGATGACGTAGCCCGCGACGCTGCCGTCGGACGCTTTGCCGACATAGGCGCTCAGCACGTTTTCCGGAAGTCCCTCCGTGACCTGTTCAAAGTTGCTTGCCTCGGGAATCAGCTCCTGCCGCGCGGCAGTTTCTCTTGCCTCGGCGTTTGCCTTGGACACGGGAGCCGTGAACGAATTGACAACGGCGAGCGCGCCGGAAATTACGAAACAGATCACAACCAGCACGACAACCGCTTTGATGATACCCTGTTTTTCACTCATGCCGCTACACCTCCAAACGGTTTCGTCTCCGTCCAACGGGACAGATAAGGCGTGAGGATGTTCATAAAGAGGATGGCGAACGAAACGCCCTCGGCGTATGCGCCGTAAAAGCGGATCAGCACCGTGAGTAAGCCCGCGCCGATGCCGAAGAGAACTCTGCCCCAGTCGGTGGACGGCGTCGTGGAGTAATCCGTCGCCATGAAGATTGCGCCCAGCATCAAGCCGCCCGAAAGGATCTGACCCACGGCGTCCTGCCCGAGAATCAGGCTCATGACAAACACAGTGCCGACGAAGCACACCGGGGTATGCCAGGAAATCACGCCGCGGATGAGAAGATAGGCAAAGCCAATGAGAAGCGCCAGCGCGCTCGTCTCGCCCAGACAGCCGCCGTGGTTGCCGAGCAGAAGCGTCAGATAATCGACCGATTCACCGTTTGCCATCATGGCAAGCGGCGTCGCGCTCGACACCGCGTCCGGGAAGACCCACGCGGTCATGCTCTTCGAAAATGCGAGGAACATGACGATACGAGCCGTGATGGCGGGGTTGGCGAAGTTTTTGCCGATGCCGCCGAACAGACCCTTGACCGCGACCATCGCAACCAGTGCGCC
>DPCD01000114.1:5431-5733 GCA_003516765.1 Clostridiales bacterium
CAGAGGAATCGATACCGGCAGGTTCATCGCCAGCAGCACGCCGGTGACTGCTGCGGAAAGATCACAGATGGTGCTGGGCTTGCCGCAGAGCTTTTCATAACCCCACTCGAAGAAGATGCAAGCCGCCGTTGTGACCGCAACTACCAGCAGCGCGCGCAGCCCAAAAACGACGCAGCCCGCAATCAGCGCAGGACACAGCGCAATCAGCACATCGCGCATGATCACTGCGGTAGAATTTTTCGTTGTTACATGCGGCGAAGCCGCAACAATCTGACTCATTTTGCCGCCTCCTTCTGCTTTTC
>DPCD01000114.1:5990-6765 GCA_003516765.1 Clostridiales bacterium
CGGTGCGCCGGGCAGATGAACGAGCAGCAGCCGCACTCCATGCAGAGGTTGACCTTCAGGTGCATCAGACGCTCAATGTTGCCCTTCTTGTAAGCCGTCTCCATTTCGCATGGCATCAGGCTCAGCGGACAGTGCGCGATGCACTTGCCGCACTTGATGCAGGCAGTGGGCTCGGGCGGGGTCGCCTCGGCTTCTCCGAAGGCGAGAATCGCGTTGGTGTTTTTGAGAATCGGCTGCTCCAGATCCGGCACCGCAATGCCCATCATGGGTCCGCCGTAAAGCACCATCTTCGGCTCTTCCTTGAACCCGCCGGTCGCCTCGAACACGTCCTTCATCCGCATGCCGATCGGAACCAGCACATTCATGGGATTCTTGACTGCCGAGCCGTCGACCGTCACGCACTTTTTGACGAGCGGCAGACCGGTTCTGCAGTATCTTGCGATGGACGAAATCGTCGTACAGTTGAGAACCACCGCGCCGACATCCAGCGGAAGCTTTCCTTCGGGAACTTTCTCACCCGTCACGTGGTAAATCAGAACCTTCTCGCCGCCCTGCGGGTACATCGCCTTGAGCGGCATAACCTCCATGTTCTGCTCGTTTTTCACAAGCTCTCTATAACGCGCAATGCACTCCGGCTTGTTGTCCTCGATGCCGAAGACGATGCGCGGCACCTTCAAAAATTTCTGCAGCAGCCGGCAGCCCGCAATCACGTCGAACGAGTAGTCGATCATCGCGCGCGTATCGGAGGTGATGTACGGCTCGCACTCGGCGCCGT
>DPCD01000114.1:7028-7237 GCA_003516765.1 Clostridiales bacterium
GTCGGGAAGCCCGCGCCGCCGAGACCCACCAGACCGCTGGCGCGCACGGCGTCCAGGAAGTCCTGCATGGTATCTAACTTCGGAGGCGCAATGCCCTCCCAGCGGGCGTCGAGTCCGTCGGACTCAATTTCAACTGTCTGCATCATCCGTCCGTTCGAGCCCAGCATTTCGCCGATTTTCTTCACGGTGCCGGAAACGCTTGCGTAGAT
>DPCD01000185.1:0-171 GCA_003516765.1 Clostridiales bacterium
ATGCCCACATCGCACCCTACGCAGTTTTGGAAAGTTTCATGTAGAATCGATATCGTGGTTTTCGCACAAAAAGCGGCATGGACGCAAAATCCATGCCGCTTTCTATTTCGTTTATTCGACGCTCACGCCGCGCTTTGCGAACTCTTCGACCATGAGGTCGAGGTCGGGCTT
>DPCD01000185.1:466-2710 GCA_003516765.1 Clostridiales bacterium
TTGATGGCATTCGCCACGTCCTTGAGGCCGTTGCCGGTGACGACGGAGACGACCGTGTCGTTCTTGCCGATGAGTCCCAGCTCGCATGCTTTTTTGACTGCCGCCGTGCCGGTGACGCCCGCAGGCTCGCCGAACACGCCGCAGGTTCTGCCCAGCAGCTTCTGCGCCGCGAGAATTTCCTCGTCGGTCACGTTGATCGCAAGACCGTTCGACTCGCGGATTGCCATGAGCGCCTTGTCCGCGTTGCGCGGAACGCCGACGGAGATGGAGTCCGCAATCGTGTTTTCCTCCATCGGCTCCCAGGGCTTGTTCTCCTGGATCGCGCGGTTGAGGGGATAGCAGCCCGTGGACTGAGCGGAAATGAGCCGCGGCAGCTTGTCGATAAAGCCGATGGCGTAGAGGTCCTTGAGACCCTTCCACACGCCCGCGATCGTGCAGCCGTCGCCGACGGAGATGGCAAGATAATCGGGCATCTGCCAATCCAGCTGCTCGGCAATTTCCAGCGCAACGGTCTTCTTGCCCTCGGAAAGATAGGGATTGATTGCCGCGTTGCGGTTGTACCAGCCCCACTTTTCGATTGCCTCGGCAGACATCTTGAACGTCTCTTCGTAGTTGCCCTTGACGGAAATGACGTTCGCGCCGAAGATCATCAGCTGCGCAACCTTGCCCTTGGGCGCGCGCTCGGGAACGAAGATATAGGTCTTGAAGCCCGCAGCGGCCGCGTTGCCGGCTAAGCTCGACGCGGCGTTGCCGGTGGACGAGCAGGCAATGATCTTTGCGCCCGCTTCTCCTGCCTTCGCAACTGCCATCGCAGAGGCGCGGTCTTTTAACGACGCCGTGGGGTTGATGCCGTCGTCCTTGACCCAGAGCTTTTTGATGCCCAGGATCTCGGCAAGCTTCGGCTCTTCATAAAGCGGCGACCAGCCCACGCGAAGGGGCGTGTCGGGCGTAGTTTCCTCAACCGGCAGCAGCTCACGGTAGCGCCACATTGTGGGGTTCACGCGGTTTTTGAGCGTTTCCTTGGTGAAATGCGCCTTGATGTAGTCATAGTCGTAGATGATGTCCAGAATGCCGCCGCACTCGCAGTTCGTCAGATTCGGGACCGCCTCATATTCCTTGCCGCACTTGACGCAGCGCGCGCACTTGACATTTTTCAGCATTTCAGTTCTCCTGTAAAAGTATGGCGGGGATGGGGCTGCCCCCACCCCCGCGAAATCGGTTATCGTATGAAAAGCAGATAGCTTACAGAGTCTTGAGCAGACCAACTTCGTCGTTAAAGGCGTTGATCAGTTCGTCAAGGTCCTTTGCCTGTGCGTGGACGGCGTCCCACGTGCCCTTGGTGTCGTACCACTGAGCGTTGAGGTCTTCGACGTCCATGCCCTGCTGCTCGACCCAGGTATAGTACTTGAGGTTGTGGACTCTCTTGCGCTCGGTGTAGGTGAGCTCTAACATGCTGTCGGTCTTGAGGTTCAGCATGTGCAGGTTGTGGTCCAGCTCTGCTGCCTGCGCCGAGTAGGCACCGTACATTTCGTTCAGCTCTTCGACACGGGACTTGTACATGACGGCGGAGTCGGTCAGGACGGTGACGACGACGTCGTCCTCGGTCAGCTCATAGTACTTGGCAAACTTGATGCAGCAAAGAACGTTCGCGATGCCGGAAATGCCCATCCAGGTGAACTTTTCGATCTGCTCGTCGGAAAGACCGAGGCTCTTGAGGTACTCCTGACCTTCCTTGCAGTTAAACAGGCGCAGCAGGCGCTGGCTGTCTTCGTCGTCAATGTCGATGACCATGTCGGTGTTCTTGACATTGTGGACCCAGGGGATGTGCTTGTCGCCGATGCCTTCGATTCTATGACCGCCGAAGCCGTTATCGAGGATGGTCGGGCACTGGAGGGCTTCGCCAACAGCGAGCTTCATGCCGGGATAGCGCTCCTTGAGGAGGTCGCCAGCGGACATCGTGCCGGCGGAGCCGGAGGTGAAGCAGGCGCCAGCCAGTCTCTGACCGGGCTTCTTGGTGTTTTCAAAGAGGTCAGACAGTGCGTAGCCGGTGACATTGTAGTGCCACAGGGGGTTTCCCATCTCGGCGAACTGGTTGAAGATCATCATGGAAGGATCCTGCTTGAGTTCCCAGGTCTTGTCGAAGATTTCCTTGACGTTGGACTCGCAGCCCGGGGTTGCAATGATCTGGCCGGCAATGGTCTTGAGCCAGTCGAAGCGTTCCTTGGACATATCCTGCGGCAGAAT
>DPCD01000185.1:2973-5661 GCA_003516765.1 Clostridiales bacterium
CAGTAGTTGCCGGTGGAGGGCCATACCGCGTGATGATACGTTGCGTCAAACTGACCGGTCACGAGTCTCGGAGCCAGGCAGCCGAAGGAAGCGCCGACCTTGTGGCAGCCGGTCGGGAACCACTTGCCGGACATGGCAAGGATGCGGCAGGGAACGCCGGACACGGTGGACGGAATTTCCACATAGTTCGGGGTCTTCTGATACAGACCGCCGGATTCCTTTGCCTCGTTGTGCCAGCTGATACGGAACAGGTTCACGGGGTCGACATCCCACAGACCGGTGTGCGACAGCTTTTCCTTGATCTTTTCCGGAATCAGGTCCGGGTTCTGCATCTGCGCGATGGTCGGGATGATGATATTGTTTTCCTTTGCCTTCTGGATGTTGTGTGCCAGACCCTCTTTGTTGATGGTCAGATCAATCGTCTTGTTCATGTGGTTTCTCCTCCTGTTTTACTGTTGTCTAAATAGGAATAAAGGGTGTATTTGGATATGCCGAAGTGTTTTGCGATCTTATCGCCGGATTTCGTAATCATCAGCGCGCCGGATTTGCTGAGGTACCGGATGGCTTTGACCTTGTCATCCTTCGTCATCAGCGCCACGGGCTTTCCGACCAGCTCGTCCGCCTGACGGATCAGGTCTTCGAGCAGGTCCGCCACGTTGAGCGTGATGCGCTCGGGTTCTTTGCGGGTCTGTGCGTCAACAGAATTGAACTCATGCAGCGTGTTTTCAAACATCTGCATCATGGAGATATCGTAATTGATGCCGAGGATTGCCGCGACCTTTCCATGCTCGTCATGGATATAGACCGAAGAAGATTTCAGGGTTTTGCCGTCTTTCGTGCGGGTCAGATAGCAGAGCTGGTCGCTCACCTGATCGTCATCGTGCCCGATCTGCTCGAGGACCACGTGCGACGGTCCGTCGCCGACCTTTCGCCCGGAAACATGTCCGTTCTCAATGGCGACGATGGAGCTGTAGGCGCTCTTTTCCGATATTTCATGCACCACAACCTCACAATTCGGTCCGAACTGCGAAGCGATGCCTTTCGCGATCTGGCTCAGCATTTCCAGAAGTCTCGCGTCCAATGACTTATCACCTCCAAATAGTCTCGCCGTGTCTCTCAAATCAGCAAAATCTGTGCATCTTGCCGATGGATAGCTCTATCATACCAGTATTTTTTGGAGAATGCAATGGCTATTCTAAAATTTTTTTAGGTTTGCAAAAAATTTTTCGCTTTTTCGTCCGCTTTCCGCCTGCCTTCATCTGGTCAGCTCGGCAAGAATCGACGCAAAGCCGCTGAACGGACCGTGCGTCCACTGTGCCTCGTCGATCACATCCACCGTATCGATGTGCCCGTCCATTAAAATGGTTTTGCCGGGTCTTTTGCCGTGGATAGTGCCGATGACGTTTCCGAGCCGGTCGAAGACCGCCTCGTCGAAGCCCAGCTCGAGCATCTTGTCTTTCATCAACTCTGCCATCTGCCGCTCCCTGCCGGAAAAACTCGGCGTCTGCAGCGCCCTCTGGCAGAAAGCAATCAGCGATTCGTCTGTATACATGGTTCGTGTTCCTTTCTTTATTTGTCCCGGCATGCCGGAAAAGGCTTCCCCTGCACGCAGGGGAAGCCTCCTGATTTCCGTTTTTCTTTGCGGCTATGCCTCATTCTGCCCCAGATACGCGATGGTCTCGTTCAGACACCCCCGCATCGCGCGCAGCCAGTGCTCGCGCATGCGCTGCTTTGCCAGCGCCGCATCATGCGCCCGCAGCGCCGTAAGAATGTCCGCATGCTGTGACGCAGACGCCTGCCGCATGGCTGGCAGATGGAAGTAGTGATACTTGATTCTGCGGATGTGGAGCATCAGGGTGCCCGAGAACTCCGTCACATAGGCGTTGCCCGCCGCCTGCACGATCATTTCGTGGAACCGCTCGTCGCACGCCATCACCGCCGCCGCGTCGTCCTTTTCGCCTGCCGCCTTCGCGTCGCGCAGCGCGCACTCAAGCTCAAAAAAGTCCTCCTGCGTCAGCTTTCCGCATGCCAGCTCCGCCGCAAGCGCCTGCAGCTCGGCAAGCGGCTTGTAGCACTGCTCGATGTCCATCGGGTCGAGCAGCGCAACCACGGTTGCCCTGCCCGGCATCACCAGCACCAGCTTCTGGCTCTGCAGCTGCTGCAGCGCCTCGCGCACTGGCGTGCGGCTGACATGGAAATACTCGCCCAGCTCGGAATCGAGAATTTTTTCTCCCGGTTCGAGAACACCCGTGATAATCCAGTCGCAAACTTCCTCATACACCGCCTGACGGGCGGATTTTCTGTTGATGACCCCGCTTCCCTGTGGGACCGGCATGGCGCACCCTTCTTTCCCGTTCATTTTCGTATTTATCTATGTTATCACAGCCTGCTGCTGTTTGCAACCGGACGCTTTGTGAAACTTATACAGAAAAAACGTCCAAAATCGTGCAAACGAAAAAATTTTTAGGTATGCAAAAATTTTGTTTGACAATGGTTTTTCTTGTGGTATGATGGATACAGCGAAGCGTACTTTCGTGCGCCCGCGTCAGAAGAGAAATACATAATTTATATAACAGGGGGTTCCGGTATTATGAACTACGAAGCAATCAAGCAGGCAGCCGAGGGCTACAAAGCCGATATGGCAAAGTTCCTGCGCGATATGATCGCCATTCCTTCCGAGTCCTGCGA
>DPCD01000185.1:5928-7040 GCA_003516765.1 Clostridiales bacterium
GACAAGCTCGGCAACGTCATCGGCTGGATGGGCACCGGCGACAAGATCATTGCCATCGACTCTCACATCGACACCGTCGGCATCGGCAACCGCGACAACTGGGAAGCCGACCCCTATCAGGGTTATGAGACCGACGATATCATCTACGGCCGCGGCGGTTCCGATCAGGAAGGCGGCATGGCAGCCGCAGCTTACGGCGGCAAGATTATGAAGGACCTGGGTCTGATCCCCGAGGGCTACAAGATCATGGTCGTCGGCTCCGTGCAGGAAGAAGACTGCGACGGCATGTGCTGGCAGTCCATCGTCAACGAGTATTTTAACGGTCCGGAAGACGCGAGAAATCAGATTGAGTTCGTCATCTCCACCGAGCCGACCGACGGCGGCATCTATCGCGGTCATCGCGGCAGAATGGAAATCCGCGTCGACATGCACGGTGTCTCCTGCCACGGCTCCGCGCCCGAGCGCGGCGACAACGCCATCCATAAGATGGCAGAGGTTATCTTGAACGTGCGCGACCTCAACGAAAACGATGCGGCAGACGACAAGGAAGTCAAGGGTCTTGTCAAGATGCTCGACCCGAAGTACAACCCCGAGCACTGGGAAGACGCGCGTTTCCTCGGCAGAGGCACCTGCACCACCAGCCAGATCTTCTACACCTCTCCCTCCCGCTGCGCGGTTGCAGACTCCTGCTCCATCTCCATCGACCGCCGCATGACCGCAGGCGAGACCTACAAGTCCTGCCTGAAGGAAATCGAAGACCTGCCCGCCTGCAAGAAGTACGCCAAGGACGTCAAGGTTTCCATGTACATGTACGACCGTCCCGCATGGACTGGTCATGTCTATGAGACCGAGTGCTTCTTCCCGACCTGGATCAACAAGGAATCCGCGCCGCACGTGCAGGCTCTTGTTGATGCGCACCATGCGCTGTGGGGCGACAAGCGTCTGGCTCCCGATGCAAAGGCAGCTTCGACCCGCGACGGTCGCCCGCTGACCGACAAGTGGACCTTCTCCACCAACGGCGTGTCCATCCAGGGTCGCTACGGCATCCCCTGCGTCGGCTTTGGTCCCGGTGCGGAATCGCAGGCACATGCGCCCAACGAGATCACCTGGAA
>DPCD01000088.1:0-6214 GCA_003516765.1 Clostridiales bacterium
TCTTCGACCTTGATCTGCGTGGCAATGCCCGCGTGGTCCGTGCCGGGGAGCCAGAGGGCGCTGTAGCCCTGCATGCGCTTATAGCGGGTCAGGATGTCCTGCAGCGTCGCGTCCAGCGCGTGCCCCATGTGCAGCTGCCCCGTGACGTTGGGAGGCGGCATGACGATCGAGTAGGGCTTTTTGTCGGGGTCGGGAGTCGCCTTGAAGCAGTCGTTTTCCATCCACATCTCGTAGATCGAGCTTTCGACCTGCTGCGGCTCATACACCTTGGGTAATTCTTTCATGGGTTCTCTCCTTCTATAGCAATTACTTATTTATCTGTTGAACGGGTTTTCCGGTCTTGTCCGCGAGAAACGCGCGGAATTCCTCTATCGTTCCGCCGGAAAGGCTCTCTTTGTCGAACGCCTGCGCCTGATTGTTAGAGAGCGCCAGAACGAGATAGCGCGGCATCTCAGCAACAGCTCGAATCTGCGCATACGAAAATTTGCTCTCCGTGACGCTCGTTTTGATTGTGTAACCGTCTTCTCCGAATACGCAGCCTGCGTGCTCTGTCCCGGGAAGAACGTTCCGTTTCGCCACACGTCCGTTGAGCCGGTCTTCCTGCAAGCTGGCGTAGATCACGTTCAGCATCGCAAGCGGCACCAGAAGGTTTCTCGCACGCAGCGGCTCTTTAGAGGCGATACTCAGCGCCGTCGACACAAGACCAATGACCAGAATGATCCCCGCGAAAATCCGCGTGCGGCGGCTGCGCTTTTTCCGCACAGTTTGGCGAAGACCCTTTGCCATTGCCGTGAGCGTTTCCAGATTGTAGTCCGTCTCAAATCGAAATTCCATGTTCCTCCTTTTGCAAGAAAAAAGCCCTGAGCCAAAAGACTCAGGGCGAAAGATTCTTCCGTGGTACCACCTGAAGTTCCCGCATATGCGGACACTCAATCTCTGTAACGGGAGCACCCGGCAGCGCTTACTGGTTTTTCAGCGCCGCAGCTCAAAGGCGACCTCGAACCGGTTCTGCGCGAAAGCTCTCACCAGCCGCTTTCTCTCTGAGGCGCAAGAAACACGTTCGCTTCCTTTTCTCAGCTTTGTTGCAAAATTTAGAATATGATACCGGACCGGCAGCGATTTGTCAAGGGTGTGTTCTTCTTGTCAAGTCAGACGTCTTCAATGATCGGAGACGGCTTTGCCGCCTGGGGGTTTACCAGCGTGCGGAACTTCGAGCGCGACTCGCGAATCTCGGACAGAGACTGGGAAATCGCGTCTTCCGTGCGCTTCATGGCGTCGTCGACGTAGTCGTTCGTGACCTGACGCAGCTCCTTGATCTTCTGCTGCGCCGCCTTCATCATCTCGGCTGCCTGCTGCTCTGCCTGCTTGACGACCTCCTCGCGGGAAATCATCTGCTTGGCGCGCTGTTCTGCCTGCTTGAGGATGTTTTCCGCCTCGCGCTTGGCATTGGTAATGACCTCGTTGCGCGACTCAACAATGGTCTTCGCCTGCTTCAGTTCGCCCGGCAGCTGGTTGCTGATCTCGTCGAGCAGGTCCAGCACCTTGTCGCGCTCTACGACGCACTTCTCTGCGCCCAGCGGCAGACTCCACGCATCCTGCACCATCTCATACAATGTGGTGATGGTCTCTTCAATACCGTTCGCCATGTTATTGTCCTCCTTTGTTCTTCCCCGCCATGCGGCTTGTCACGTCGTCGATGATCGCGTCGGGCACAAAGCCGTGCAGATCTGCGCCGTAATATGCCATTTCCTTGACGATGCTCGACGAGAGATACATGAACTGATGCTCCGTCGTTAAAAACATCGTGTCCAGACCGGGATTGAGCTTGTGGTTGATGAGCGCCATCTGGAACTCATGCTCAAAATCGGAAAGCGCCCGCAGTCCCTTGATTACCACGCCGCAGTTCTGCTCGCGCGCAAACTCCGCCAAAAGCTGGTTGGACTGCATCACCGCCACATTCGGAAGATGCTTTGTGACGCGGCGAATCAGCTCCACACGCTCGGTGGATGTAAAGACAGGATGCTTTTCCGCGTTGATCATCACGCACACGATCAGCTCGTCGAAATTCTTTGCCGCGCGCTCGATGATGTTCAGATGACCGTTTGTGACAGGGTCAAAGCTGCCGGGGTATATGGCTCTTCTCATAGCTCCTCCTGGGGTTGTCTGCGATAGATCGTTACGGCGGCTTTTCCATATCGGTAGTCTCTGCAGCGGACAAGCCCCGGAACACCGGCAGGGAGCTCCTTCCCAAACGGTCTTTCGGTGATTATTATACCACTATCTGATAGAATGTCAATTTCTGATATGCGTTTGAGGCTGTTTTCCAGGAAAACTTCCGCATAAGGCGGGTCCAGAAAGATCAGATCGAACGTTTCGCGGGCAGAGGCAAGGTAGGAAAGATAGTCTGCGCGGACAACCCGCGCGTTCTGCTCCAGCCGCGTTTTGGCAAGATTTTCGCGCACAACCTTGCAGGCGTCCTCGCGCATATCGACAAAGACCGCCGATTTTGCGCCCCGGCTGAGCGCCTCGATGCCCATCTGCCCGGAGCCTGCGAACAGGTCCAGCACCCGTCTTCCCTCGACCTCAAACTGAATGGCGGAGAAAATGCCCTCCTTGACCTGGTCCATCGTCGGGCGGGTATCCATGCCCTTCGGCGCTTTGAGCGCCATGCCCCTTGCGCTTCCGGTAATGACTCTCATGGCGTTTCCTCCTCGCGTTCTTTGTGAAAATAGTCGTAGACGGTCTTTCCGGCTGCCTTTCCGATGGCGTCCTCCAATGCCGTCAGGCTGGCGTTTTCCACGGCGCGCACCGATTTGAAGGTCTTGAGCAGCGTCTCGCGCCGTTTTTCTCCAATGCCAGGGATTTCTTCAAGCTTCGAGCCGCGCACCCGGCGGCTGCGGAGCGTATGGTGATAGGTAATGGCAAAGCGGTGCGTCTCCTCCTGAATCGTTCCGATCAGGGAAAAGACCGCCGGAATGGCAGAGATTGAAATTTCATGCCCCTGCGGGGTAACTAAGGCGCGCGTTCTGTGGCGATTGTCCTTTACCATGCCGAAGGTCGGAATCGAGAGATTCAGTTCGTCCAGCACCTGCAAGACCGCGTTCGCATGCTCGATGCCGCCGTCAATCAGAAGCGCGTCAGGCGCCGCAGAAAACCCGGCGTCGCCGTTTTTAAGATGCGTGAGTCTGCGCCGGAGCACCTGCTGCATGGAGGCGTAGTCGTTCTGGTCGGTGAAACCTTCGATTTTAAAGCGCTTGTAGTCCTGCTTGCTGGGTCTGCCGTCGACAAACACGACCATCGACGCGACGATGTCGGTACCCGCGATGTTCGAAATATCGTAGGATTCCAGCCGGTGCAGCGGCTGCTCCAAGCCCAGCATGCTCTGCAGCAAGCCCAGCGTCCCCATGGCGCGCTCGGCTTTGGTCGTGACGCGCTCTGCCTCTTCGCGCGCATTTTTCTGCGCAAGATCCACCAGACGCACATTGTCTCCGCGCTGCGGCGTGCGGATGTGGACCTTCTTCTGCAGGTTCTGATACAGAAGCTCCTCGAAAAGCGCCGCGTCTTCCATCGGCTTCGGCAGCAGAATCACCTTCGGCGCCGCGCCGCGGGCAAGATAATACTGCTTGACGAGCGCGCCCATTGCGTCTTCTTCCTCGTCCGACGGCTGCAGAATCTCATAGTCCTTGTCAAGCAGATTTCCATCCACATAGTGCAGCACCGCAAAGCACGCCTTCGCCTCGCTCTGATAATAGCCGATGACGTCGGTATTTGCCATCGAACCCGCAGTCACGAGCTGCTTCTGCCCCAGAGACTCCACTGCGCGCAGCCGATCTCGCAGCAGCGCCGCCTGTTCAAAATCGAGCGCCTCTGCGCTGGCAAGCATCTTTTCGCGGATGGCATCGGCAAGTTCGGTGTATTTCCCCTGCAGAAGCATCATTGCCTGCTCCATGCGCGCGCGGTACTCCGCGGGCGAGCGGGACAGCTGGCACCAGGCATCGCAGTTGTTCATATGGTAATTGAGGCACGGGCGCTCCTTTCCCAGATCGCGCGGAAATTTTTTCGAGCAGCCCGGAAGCTTCAGTGTCAGCCGGATGGTATCAATGACCCGCTGCGTGGTCGATCTGCCGCCGTAGGGTCCAAAATAGCTTGCGCCGTCTCCCATGACGCGGTTTACCAGCTCCATGACGGGGTATTCGTCGCGCATGTCTACACGAAGGTACGGATATCCCTTGTCGTCTTTCAGGAGGATGTTGTATTTCGGCATGTGCCGCTTGATCAGCGAGCATTCCAGCACCAGTGCCTCAAACTCGCTCGCCGCGACAATGACGTCAAAATGATCGATCTGGCTGACCATCTTCCTTGTCTTCGGCGTATGCGCAGCGGTGTTCTGGAAATACTGGCTCACGCGGTTTTTGAGCTTCTTCGCCTTGCCGACGTAGATGATCTGCCCGGATTTGTCCTGCATCAGATATACGCCCGGCTCGAGCGGCAGACTCAACGCCTTGTCTTTCAGTTCTTCAAACGTCATAGCAGTAAAAAAAGCTGCCTCAAAGCGATCTTTGAGGCAGCGTTCCATCCGATTTTAGAAAATTTCCTTCACGAGCATTTCGGTCAGCGCTTTGACGGCTTCCTCTTCGTCGGGACCTTCCGCGATGATGCTCACGCGCGTCCCCTTCGTGATGCCCATGGACAACACGCCAAGAAGACTCTTGGCATTGATTTTCCGGTCTTCCACCTCGACCCAGATGCTCGACTTGAACTCATTTGCCTTCTGGATGAAATAGGTGGCTTGCCGGTTGTAAAGACCGGATTCACATTTGACAATGGATTGCTGCATGTACATAGACGACACTCCTTACAATCATGCTTAGGCTATAATGCGCAGGGCTTTCATGTGCTTTGATTTTACCCAAATTTCGTAAAAATGTCAAGCATCAGTTCACCCGCGCACAACGGCTTATTTGAACTCCACAATCGTCACGCCGCTCTCGCCCTCTCCGTAGACGCCGAGGCGGAAGGATTTGACGTATTTGCAGCGGCGAAGCTCGTCGTGAACCGCCGCGCGCAGCACGCCCGTGCCCTTGCCGTGAATGATGCGCGCCGTCGGAAGATTTCCCATGTAGGCGCTGTCCAAGAAGTTATCGAGCAGAATGATTGCCTCGTCCGCCGCCATACCGCGCAGGTCCAGCTCCGGCTGGGCAGCCGCTTTCAGCTCGCGCACCTTGCCCTCGATGATCTTCTTTGCCTTCGTTTTCGTCTCGTTTTCCAGCAGGTACACCTCGTCCGGCTTTGCATTCACCTTCATGATGCCCGCCTGCAGCTGATACGTGCCGTCCTTGTTGAGGGCAAGCACTGTCGCCTTCGTGCCGAGCTTCAAAAGCTCCACCGTATCTCCCACGCGAATGGCGCGCGTTGGCGCTGGGCGGGAGGGCTGCTGTTGCTGCTTCTGTCCCTGCAGCTTCGTTTCCGCTTCGTTGAGCGCATGGCGCAGATTCGCCTGCTTCTCATTGGAGCCCGGCACAAACGCGCCGCCCTGCGCCTGCTTGCGAAGCTGCTTCAATTCCTCATAGACCTCGTTTGCCGTGCGCCGTGCATCGTCGATGATGCTCTGCGCCTCTTTTCTCGCCTGCGCGGCAGCCTTTTCCTTCTCCTTCTGAATCTGCTGGTAGTATTCCTCGGACTGCTGTTTCTGCTTTTCCGTCTCCAGCCGCAGCTGCTCTGCCTCGAGCCGCGCCTGCTCCATCTGCTGGCGCTGCTGTTCGAGCTGGTTGAGAACATCCTCGAAGTTCACGTCGTTCTGGCTGACCATGCTTCTTGCGTCTTCCAGGATCGCGTCGTCCAGCCCCAGCTTTTTGGAAATTGCGAAAGCGTTGGACTTGCCGGGAATGCCGATGAGAAGCCGGTAGGTCGGCTGAAGCGTCTCAACGTTAAACTCGCACGAGGCATTGATGACACCGTTCGTGCGCATGGCATAGAGCTTGAGCTCTGCATAGTGCGTGGTCGCCGCGATTTTCGAGCCGCACTTGCGGCAGAACTCAATGAGCGAGATTGCCAGCGCCGCGCCCTCCGCCGGGTCGGTGCCCGCGCACAGCTCGTCAAAGAGAATGAGCGTCGAATCGTCGCAGATTTTGAGAATATCGACAATGTTTTTCATATGCGAGGAGAAGGTCGAGAGCGACTGCTCGATCGACTGCTCGTCGCCGATATCGGCAAG
>DPCD01000088.1:6494-7048 GCA_003516765.1 Clostridiales bacterium
ACCGTCTTGCCGCCGGTGTTGGGTCCGGTGATGATCAGCGTATCAAAATCGGAGCCGAGCCGCACCGAAATCGGCACGACCGTTTTTCCGGTGATGAGCGGATGGCGCGCACGCTTCAGTTCCAGCCTGCCGTCCGTGCGAATTTCCGGCTCGGTCGCCTTCATCGCAAAAGACAGCTTTGCCCGCGCGAAAATGCAGTCCAGCTGCGTCAGGACCGTGTAGTTGATTGCCAGATGCTCCCGGTGCCCGGCGACCTCGCCGGACAGTTCCGTCAAGATGCGCTCAATTTCCTTGCGCTCTTCGACAAACAGCTCCCGCAGCGCGTTGTTGCCGTTGACCGCCTGCATCGGCTCGATGAAAAACGTGCTGCCGGAGGACGACACATCGTGAACCAGCCCCGGAATCGAGCCCTTGCACTCGGCTTTCACCGGCACGACGAAACGGTCGGAGCGAATGGTCACAATCGGCTCCTGCAGAAATTTTGCATACGTCGGGGATGTGATGATCTTCTGCAAGCCCTCGCGGATGGCAACGCTCTGGCGGCGGATTTTGCG
>DPCD01000088.1:7309-9613 GCA_003516765.1 Clostridiales bacterium
ATGGAGGTAAAAATCCGCTCTTCGAGGTATTTGTTCGGCGTGATCTGGGCAAAGAAGACGTTGAGGTCATTTTCCATGCCCTCGCCGTCGGCATATGCCTTTGCCTGCCGCGCGCATTTGAGGACGCCTGCCACGCGCAGAAGCTCCTCCGGGCTCAGGCAGCCACCCCGGACTGCGCGGTCCACGCTTGCGCCCACATCACTTACCCCGGCAAGACCTGGCGAACCTTTGAGGGTAATCATGCGGCAGGCGGCGCTCGTCTGCTTCTGAAGCAGCCTGATTTCGTCTGCGTCGGACAGCGGCTGCGTTTTGAGGCACTGTTCTTTCCCGGAGGCGGAACACGCCTGATCGGCAAGAAGGCAAAGCACCTTGTCAAGCTCTAATTTGTGTAAGGATTTTTCGTACAGTTCATTCATATGTTGCTTCCCATATCTATTGTGGATTTTCCGGATTGTGTACAGCCATCAGGCGGAGTGATTTATAAAAGTCCAGCGTGTAAAAGCCGCGCTCGAGCTGCGTGAGAAAATAGGTCTCGGCAATGTCCGAAAGCTCCTTGAGCGCCTCGGGCAGGAGGTTGAAAGAAAAGAGCCTTTTTGCCTCGCAGGTCGTGATGTGCTGCATCGCAGCCAAGCTTGCCGGGCTGAGCGGCAGCCGAAGACTCCCCGGCGCGCTGCATCCGGCGCACACTGCCATACCGCCTGCCACGTCAAACCGGTCCGGTGTTTCGCTTCCGCAGACTGCGCAGCCGTCTACCATCGGAGAAAAGCCGGCAATCACCATCATCCGAAGTTCGAACGCGGCTTTGACCAGCATCTGCGGACGTTTTAGTTTACATAACGCATAGATGCTGTTGAGCGTCAGCGACAGAACCTCGCCGTCGTTCACATCCTGCTGCGATAAAAGCTCTGCCGCCTGCGCAAAATAGCTGCAAAGTGCCAGAAGCTCAATGTCGTTTCGCATCGGCTGGAACATCTCGAGGCACACCGCCTCTGAAACTGTGTAATATCCCTGCCGCTCCAGCAGCGTAAACTCGGAAAAGCACAGCAGCTGGCAGGCAGACTTTAACTGGCTGCGCCGCGAGCGCACGCCGCGCGCCTTGAAGCTCATCAGTCCCTGCTCTTTTGTCAGCACCGTCAGCATCGCGTCCGAGTCGCGGTATTCTGTGACCCGAAGCACCAGCCCCTGCGTTTTCAGATACATGCTGCCCTCTCCGCCTTTGTGTCGTGTTCGCCTTCCTGCATCGCCCGCTTATAGAGCAGATACGCCTCCGGCGCGCCTGTGTCCCGGAACAGCTCCCAGAGCGCCTGTGTCTGCATATGCCGCACCTCCCAACGTTACCGATAGGATGTGCGGCAAAGAAACAGGCTATGCTGGCAGTTCCTGCCCGGAACTTTTCAGCAGCTATTATATCATTGATTCTGCGCTGCGGCAATAGAAACGGAAAGAATTTGAAGTGCTATGTTTCCTTGGCAAAAAACGCCACGACGATCGCGCCGGGTCCGACATGCGTGCCGATGGTGCTGCCGATGGAGGTCACGGGAAGCGTATCCAGCTCTCCCTCCCAGATCTCGCGGCTTGCCGCAATATATTCGCGCAGCGCCTCGTCGCTGCTTCCCGAGTAGCCGAGCATCAAAGGCATGGTAAAATCAATTCCGCCGCGCTTTGCTATTGCCTCGTTGAGAAAATTGTTGCTCTGACGCGCGCCCCGCGCCTTTCCGAGGACGCAGAGTGCGCCATCCTGCACCGTCAGCACCGGGCGGATGCCCAGAAGCGTTCCGGCGAGCGCGCCTGTTTTGGAAAGCCGCCCGCCGCGGTATAAATATTCCAGCGTGTCGACCCGCCCGAGGATGCACAGCCTGCTTTTCGCCTGCTCCAGCGCTTTGGCGATGTCTTTTGCGCAAAGCCCCTCGTCCCGCAGGCGGATGGCAAGGTCGACCAGCACGCGCTCACCCGCCGTGACGTTTTCGCTGTCGACAATCGTCACATCTGCGCCCGTCTGCTGCGCGGCAATGACTGCGCTCTGATACGTACCGGAAAGTCTGGATGAAAGCGTAATGACAAGAATCTCGCGCCCTGCCTTCTGCGCCTGCCGATAGGCTTTTTCATAATCATACGGCGGCACCTGGCTGGTGGTAGGCAGTGTTTTGCTCTGCGTCAGCTTTTCAAAAAACGCCTCGTGGGAAAGATCGACACCGTCCAAAAAGACCTCGCCGTCAAAACTGGTGCGCAGCGGCAGCAGCGTCACGCCGAGGCGCTCCGCCTCCGGCTGCTGCATGTCGCATGCGGAATCAATCAGAATCTGTA
>DPCD01000088.1:9787-10505 GCA_003516765.1 Clostridiales bacterium
GGAATCAATCAGAATCTGTACCTGCTTCATGGGATCCTCCTGAAATGGATATTTCGCTGAAATTCCGGTTCAGCGCACCGAGAACACGGTAAAACACCGCCAGCTCCTCCGCCGACACGCCGCGCCCGGTGTGGTTCTGAATCGCAAGCGCCTGCGCGGCAATTTCCTCTGCCAGTGCAATGCCCTCCTGCGTCAGGCGGATTTTCCAGCCGTAGCGCCGCTTTCCGGTCTGCTCCCCGGTCTGTACCAGTCCGCGCGCCAGAAGCGGCTTGAGCTGCCGCGAGACGAGCGACCGGTCAATGTTTGACAGCTCCGCCAGACGCGACGCCGCCAGTCCCTCCGGGTATTCGCGCAGCAGATACAGCCAGAACAGATGCACCGAACTGACGCCGGACATCTGCGCAAACTGCGCACGCAGCCGCTGCACCGCGCGGTAGAGTCCGGAGATATTCTGAAAGAAAACTTCAAAGCGTTCTTCCTGCATGCAAACGCTCCTTTCCCGGTTTTAGTTCGGTCAGTATAGCGCTTAAATGTTTACTTGTCAACATTTATTTTTAAAAACAGGCAGCCTCCCGCAAACGGGAGACTGCCTGATGCTGCTTCAGAAGTATTACTGCCGGGCGTCGTAGCCGAAGTTCGAGATGAGGAACTGACTGTCGCGCCAGTTTTCCTTTACGCGCACCCAGGTCTGCAGATAGACCTTTGTGCCCATGAAGCG
>DPCD01000049.1 GCA_003516765.1 Clostridiales bacterium
GCGGGGAGAAGATGCAGGCAATGACCCTGTGCGCCCTGTTCAAAAATCAGCTTCATTTGCCAAGCACCTCCTTTACGATCGCGACCACTTCGTCGAGCTTTTCTTTGGAGACGAGCTCCGTGACGCACCACAGGATGCCGCCGTCGACCTCGGCGCCGCCGAGAATGTTCTTTTCTGCCAGCGCATCGAGAATCTTCTTGCGGCAGTTCGGGCAGGCAGTCTCGGTGACGAATTCATGGAAGAACTCGCCGGTGTATTTCAGCTTGCAGCCGATTTTCTCCAGCTCGGAGGCGAGGTAATGCGCCTTCGAGGTGCAGAGTCTGGCACACTGCTTCATGCCGTCTTCGCCCATAGCCGTCATGTAGATGCCGGCGGTGAAGGCGCACAGCGCCTGGTTCGAGCAGATATTGGACGACGCCTTTTCACGGCGGATGTGCTGCTCACGTGCCGAGAGCGTCAGCACGTAGCCGGTCTTGCCGTCGACGTCCTTCGTCTCGCCGACGATTCTGCCGGGGAGCTTGCGGGTCATGGCGCTGGTGGTCGCCATGAAGCCGAGGTACGGACCGCCGAACGCGATGTCCAGACCGAGCGGCTGACCGTCGCCGACAGCAACGTCTGCGCCGACCTCACGCGGGGTGGGCAGCAGCGCGCAGGCGATGGGGTTGACGCCCATGACGAACTTTGCGCCCGCAGCATGGGTGATTTCACCGAGCGCTACGGTATCTTCAATCTGACCGAAGAAGTTCGGCTGCTGGACATAGAAGCACGCGGCGTTGTCGCCGAGCGCTGCCTTCAGAGCCTCCGGATCGGTCTTGCCGTCCTTCGCCGGGACGACGTGCAACTCCGTGTTGGAAGCGAAGCAGTAGGTCTTCATGACCTCGATGACCTGCGGATTGGTGGTTTCGGAGACGTAAGCGACGGTGCGCTTGCGGTCCTTGCACATCGGAATGGTCTCCGCGGCGGCGGTTGCGCCATCGTAGTGGGACGCATTCGAGACGTCCATGCCGGTCAGCTCGCAGATCATGGTCTGGAATTCAAACGTGCCCTGCAGAACGCCCTGGCTGATTTCCGCCTGATAGGGGGTGTAGCAGGTGACAAGCTCCTCGCGCGAGGTAATGGATTTGACAACAGCGGGGATGAAGTGGCGGTAGCTGCCTGCACCGCGAAGGACGGTCTTGAAGACCTTGTTCTTCTCGGCAAGACCGGTAACCTTTTCGCGCACTTCCAGCTCGCTCAGACCTTCGGGCAGGTTCAAGCCGTCATGCAGGAACATCTCCTGCGGCACTGCCGCGTAGAGATCGTTCAGCGACTTGACGCCGACCTGAGCCAGCATTTGCTCTCGTTCCGCCGCAGTGGTAGGAACATAAGAGCCCATATTACGCCTCCTCAGTTGCGCAGAATGCTTCGTATGCAGCGGCATCGAGCAGTTCTTCGGTTGCCTCGACGTCCTTGACCTTGATGATCCAGGAGCCGTACGGATCGGAGTTCAGGTTCTCGGGAGCGTCAGCCAGATCGTCGTTGACTTCTGCAACAACGCCGGTCACCGGGCAGATGATGTCGGAAACTGCCTTGACAGATTCCACGTCGCCGAGTGCCTCGCCCATGGTGACAGTGTCGCCGACGGACGGAAGACCGATGAACACGATGTCGCCCAGGGAGTCCTGCGCGAAGTCGGAGATGCCAACGACGGTCAGACCGTCGTCTTCCTTGACCCACTCGTGGGTTTTGGAGTATTTCAGATCAGTCGGGTAATTCATAATGTGTTCCTCCTTAAAATCTTGTTGCTGTGAGTTGAATCAAATGCCGGGTTTCCCCGGGGGTAACCTGACCCGACTGCCCTCACAATCGGGTCAGGGATTCCGTGAAATTCAGATGCCGGTGGCAGAGGCAAAGCCGTTGAGAAGCTCTTCGGTGTCCTTGTCGGAGAAGCAGTACTTCATCTCCAGATGCTCTGCGCGCAGCTTTGCAACTTCGTCCTTGACGTTGGCGTTATGAAGCACGCAGTCAGCGATCAAGTGGGCAAGTCTTGCAAAGTCTTCCTTGCCGAAGCCGAAGCGCGTCATTTCGTTCACGCCCATACGCAGCGCGCCGGATGCGGAGAAGCCTTCCTCCTCGGGCGTTGCCTGATAGTTGCAGATGATGTTGTTCGCTTCCAGACGATCGGCAACCTCGGGACCGTGCGCATAGCCGACCTTGACGATGACCTGATGGGTCTCGGTGTAGTCCATGGCAGGGTCGCCCGCGACGTCGAGTCCTTCTGCGGCAAGGCTCTTGGCAAAGTGCTTCGCGTTTTCGACGACTGCCTTCTGGTACTCGTCCTTGAAAGCGTTCATTTCGTATGCTGCCATCAGCTGACCGAGCAGGGTGCCGAGATGGTGGTTCGAAACACTGCCGGGGAAGGTGCGCGTTTCAATGGTCTCCCACAGACCCCACTTGAGGTCCTCGGGCTTGTAGTTGACGCCGATGACGCCGCGCTGCGCACCGAAGAAGGTCTTGTGCGTCGAACCGGTGACGATTTCCGCGCCTTCTTCAAACGGCTTCTGGAAGTGATCGCCGATCAGACCCAGAACGTGCGCCATATCGTACATGATGGTGGTCTTGATGCCCTGCTCGTCGACAAACTTGCGGATTTCGGCAACCGGCTCCTTGTAAAGGACCATGGACTTGCCGAAGATGATGAACTCGGGCTTGTACTGCGCAAGCAGGAGCTTTGTCTTCTCAACGTCGATCTTGTAGGGGTTATCCTCGCAGACCGGGAAGTTGACGACCATCTGCTTTTCGGTCACAGGATCGATGGCGACGTAGTCGTGGAATGCGCCCATGGGCTGCGCGGAGAGGTGACCGCCGCGGACAATGTGGTTGTTCATGACCCAGCCGAGACGCTGCGGGGTGTGCTTGCGGTCGACGCGGTTCTTGAAGTCCATCATGGCGGAGAAGACCGCAGTGTTGGACATCTGACCGGAGGTGACGCGGGTTTCAACCTGCAATGCGCCGAGGAACTTCTTCATTTCCTCGACCAGCATTGCTTCGACGGAGGCGATGAAGCCGGTGCCCTGATAGTAGAAGATTTCTGCGTCGTAGAACGCTTTCTGCTTCTTATGCTCGGCGTAGCGGTTGGAGGGGTCGGACGCGGAGAGCATCCGGACGGCTCTGGACTGCGTGTTTTCCGACGGAATCAGGTTGACACACTCGGTCTGGCGCCACAGATGGTTCTTCTTTGCGGCAGCAATGAGGTTCTTCATCTTCTCCGGATAGGAATCTGCGCTGGGAGCGGCGGTTTCGAGCTTCACATCGGGCAGAATCGGGCGGACATAGGGCGCCGCGTCCTGACGGATGTGGTAGCCGACGACCTTGGCGGGCTGACGCTTGCCGCGGATATCGATTTCAATGTCGAAGTCCTGGCAGATGCGGCTGTCCATGTAGGCAAGACCGATCGAGCGCTTGCCGGTCTCCTCGGTGAAGACGGTCTCCAGACCCTCGCCCTTGGTCTTGTAATATGGAATCATGGTGCCGGAGGTGACATAGCCGATCTGCTTGCCCTCTGCCCATGCGTCCTTGCAGTAGATCGGGAAGCCCTTACGCAGAACGCCCTTGCCCTCAAGATAGATGGGCTGGATGCGGTACGGCAGGTCTTCGATCGAGGAATAGTCGCGGTTCATGATTTTCTTCATTGCCTCGAACTGCTTCTTGAGCGGCTCGCGGCCGATGAAGTCGCCCTTTTCCGGTGCGAACGAAACGGCAAATTTTGCAAGAGGCACTGCGTAGATCTGAATCTCGCCGCCCATCTCGCACTCGCCCATCTCATGACCGTAGAGCGGCAGCGACGCTTCCATACGGGTGGTGTCGCGCGCGCCGAGCGCGGTGGGCTTTGCACCAAGCTCGATCAGACGGTCCCAGAAGTACCGGGCGTCTTCGGAGTTGCAGTACAGCTCGTAGCCGATGGGCTCGCCGGTGTAGCCGGTCTTTGCGATACGAACTGGCTTGCCTTCCATGGTGAGCGTGTTCAGCGCGTTCTTGACGTTCTCAGAGGTCAGCTGCTTGCCGCCTGAGAGCGTCATGAGAATCTTCTTCGATTCCGGACCCTGCACGGCGATTGCCGCGTACTTGTCGGAGACGTTGGTGAGCTTGACGTCGAACGTTTCCGCCTGCTTCGTCAGATGTGCCCAGTCCTTGTCAATGTTGCCGGCGTTGATGACGAGGAAGTATTTCCCCTCTTCAAAGCGGTACAGGTAGGCGTCGTCGATGGCGTAGCCGTTTTCATCGGGAATGATGCAGTACTGCGCCTGATTGAGATCCAGCGCCAGAACGTTGCTGGACAGAACGTGCTGTAAGAATGCCACCTGGTCGGGACCCTCGACATCGATACGGCCCATGTGGGAGACGTCAAAGATGCCGCAGTGACGGCGGCAGTAGAGATGCTCTGCGATGATGCCTTCCGGGTACTGGATGGGCATATCCCAGCCGCCGAAGTCGACCATCGTCGCGCCTGCGTCGAGATGTGCCTGATACAAAATCGTCCGTTTCAGTTCGCTCATAGTTTCCTCCTTATGATATAAAGTTGCGTTGGTATCTGCGAGGGAAAAACTTCTTGCGTTGATCGCGCGGCGGGCAGCCCGTTCTGCTGCGTTTGGAGACAGGAAGCAAAACAGAGCGCGCCAACGTAAGGCGCGCTCTGTTGCGTAACCTGAAAGATTCTCCCCGGAGGGATTGCTTCTTCGGTGCTGCGATGCAGCTTTCCAGAGTCCCGTCCACGATCAGTTCATTTACCTGAGAGTTCCTTGCGCGAGCCCCTTCGGTGGCGCACCAACGCTGTGCGCGCTCTCCTGAACGCTTCATCCGGCGATATGCACTTGCTGTGCCAGATAAAAGAGTCTTGGCTGCGCAGGTGGTTTCTACCTGTCCAATATAATATAAAACCAGTCCCGCTGTCAACTATAAATTGTGCAAATTGGAAAAAACGGGAGAATCCACAAAAAGATTCAGGTACATCTGCACAAAGCAAAAAAACCGGTGCAAAGCAAAGAACGGCAAGATGGCGCGCGAAACGGGAAAAAGACTTGACTTTCCGGAGAAAGGGATGTAAAACAGGAACCATCTTTTGTTTCAACGAGGAGCGACACGATGAACATCAAGCCCTTTGCAGTAGAAGAATGGATGAACGCCTATGAAGACGGCGCGCGGTACAATATCGCCGAGACGTGCGTGGACTCGGTGAGTCTGGACGAGCTGTTCGCGCTTTGCGGCGAGGACCGGCAGGCGTTTCTGGAGCACTTCTGCGCGCGCCGGCTGACCTACGGCGATATCGTCGGAAGCGAGGCGCTGCGCGAGGGCGTGTGCGGGCTGTATCAAAGCCTGACCCCTTCGGAAGTTGTTCCGACGCACGGCGCGGCAGGCGCGAACTACCATGTATTCTGCTCGCTCGTCTCGCCCGGAGACGGCGTTGTAAGCATTATGCCGGCGTATCAGCAGCTGTATTCCATCCCAGAGGCAATCGGCGCAGACGTGCGGCTCATGCACCTGCGGCAGGAAAACGGGTATCTGCCGGATCTGGCGGAGCTGCGGTCGCTGGTGGATGTGAACACAAAGCTGATCTGCGTCAACAACCCCAATAATCCCACGGGCGCACTGATGTCCAAAGCGCTTCTGATGCAGATTGTGGAGATTGCGAAAAGCGTCGATGCGTATGTCCTTTGCGACGAGGTCTACCGCAATCTGACGCAGGTCGACGGCTGGTGCGAGTCGATTGTCGATCTGTATGACAAGGGCATTTCGGTCAGCAGCATGTCGAAGGTTTTCTCTCTGGCGGGGCTTCGCATGGGCTGGATTGCCACGCACGACAAAGCTGCGCTGCGCGCCTTTTTATCGCACCGCGACTATAATTTGATCAGCTGCGGCATGTTTGACGACGCGGTTTCCGCGCTGGCGCTTCATCACGCGGATGCGCTGCTGCGGCGCAACCGGGCGATTGTCCGCGAGAATCTTGCGGTGCTGGACGGCTGGATTGCGGAAAATCCGCATTTTTACTATACAAAGCCGCAGGCTGGCACGACGGCGCTGGTGTACTATGATTTTGATGTGCCGTCGTATGAATTCTGCGAGCGGCTGTATGACGAGACGGGTGCGTTCGTCACGCCGGGCGACTGCTTCGAGCAGCCGAAGTGCATGCGCATCGGCTACGCCTGCGACAAAAAGACGCTCGAAGACGGCTTATCCGCGCTGGCGGCGTTTGCGCAGAAGCTTTCCTGAGACAAGCTGATCGATTCCCGACAAAGACAAAAAAGCACCTCCGACCGTAAGTCGGAGGTGCTTTTGTTACAGTATCAGAAGGTTGCCACCTGCTGCTGCGCAGGTTCTGCGGGGGAGATGGAGATGGCGTTCAGAATCGGTCCCACGCCGCGGTAGAGATTGTGGTAGCGCACCTCGACCTCGGCTCTGACCGTGACCCACGATCTCGGCTTGAGACCATCCGCACCGACAAAGCGGCACGGAATGCCCATGAACGTGATATCCGCTTCGCAGCAGGTCATGACGAACCGACCGGGGGCAAACATGCCCTCTTTTTCCCGACGGAGCTTTGCAACCTGACCCTTGAATTCGACGGTCTTGCCCTTGTATTTGTCTGGCTCCTCGGTGATGTCGCGGTAGAACAGCGCGTAGTCCTCGTCCTCGATCTTCACAACCGGCGCGTTCAGATCGAACGGCAGCGGGTCTTCGATATCGTCCTGCTTTGTCGTGCCGTCGGTGAACTCATAGAGAATGTCAATCCGGCGGTTGACCGCGCGCGCGATTTTATGGAAGGGCATCACGTCCGTGCCGGGCGCCATCCGGTTGAAGACCACAAGCTCCGCGCCTGCAAGTTTGTCGACCGTCAGCTGGCGCATGTTCTGGTTGTAGGACAAAAACGTGTTTGCGTCAGCAAACATGACCTCCTGCGCAATCTGCCAGGTGTCGGGCGTTTTGAGATAGAAGTCCGCCGCCTGGTGCATGCCGTTCAGCTCGACAATCACGCGCTCGGCATGGTGCTTTTTGCGAAGATTCTCCAGAAACTCTTCGCTCAGCTCTTCATATGACGGGGTTTCGATATAGACGTTCTGAGAGGGGTAGGTGGAGATGTCGTATTCCTCCTCGCCTTCCTCAAAGACCAGCAGCAGCGTCTTTTCGCCTGCGTTGAAGCGCTCGTCTTCCAGCGTCTCCTGAATGAATTTCGTCTTGCCGGACTCCAGAAAGCCCGTGAAGACGTACATCGGAATGTTGCTCGGCATAGCTCCTCCTTAAGCTCCGAAGAGCGAAGCGATGGCGCTTTCGTTCAGCTTCGAGCCGATTACGCACACACGGCCCGTGACCATGGCGCCGCCCTCGCGGATATCGCTCTCGCCGGGCACGTAGTCGAAGTGAATCCAGCGGTCAGAATCGTTGGATGCAACGTAGCCCTTGGCACGCAGAACCATGCCGTACTGCGCGGCGTCTTCCAGCTGCTTCAGGATGCTCTCGATCTGCTCGGTTGTGAACTTCTTGTGCGTCTCCACGCCCCAGCTGACGAAGACCTCGTCGGCGTCGTGCCCGTGGTGATGGTGATGGTGGTGATGCTCGTGCTCGTCGTCCTCGTCGTCATGATGGTGGTGGCAGGCGCAGTCCGGATCGTCGCATTCGTCGTCGTCATCATCGTGATGGTGGTGATGATGGTGATGCTCGTGCTCGTCGTCCTCGTCGTCATGATGATGGTGGCAGGCGCACTCCGGATCGTCGCACGCATCGTCCTCGTCGTGGTCATGATGGTGATGCTCGTGCGCTTCTTTTTCCAGCTCCTCCAGCTCCATCGCGATGGAGGTTTTCTGCTCCATCGCCTCCATCAGCTGCTCACCGGTCAGCTGATCCCACGGGGTGGTGACAAGCACGGCGTTGGGGTTGTGGTCGCGGAGGAGCTTGACGCACTCGTCGAGCTTCTTTTCATCTACATTCTGTGTGCGCGAGAGAATGATGGTGTTGGCGGTTTCAATCTGGTTGTTGTAGAACTCGCCGAAGTTCTTCATATA
>DPCD01000027.1 GCA_003516765.1 Clostridiales bacterium
CCGGCGGCTGCGCCGCCTCCGTGTCCCTGCGCATTTTCTTTTGGCTCTGCCAAAAGCTGCGACGCCATGCATCGCGCCATCTTACGATGGCAAAATGCTTGTGATCGAACCCGCCTTCCGTGGCTTGGAGGATACGGCGTTCTACCGATGAACGAACCCTGCATAGTTTGCTTTGTTATCATACCATCTGCGGCGGAAAATTGCAACCGTTTTTTGTCGCAGGATTTCCGGCACAAAAAATTGCCGCAAACGCGCGAAGCTGTGATAGAATGGTCTCATAGACTTGAAAAGCAGGTGACAGCGATGAAATATGCACTCACAAACGGCGTGATTCTCGACGGCTCGAAGGACATGCAGCCGCAGCGCGGGAAAACGGTTCTGACAGACGGCGAAATAATTACTGCCATCGTACAGGATGACGCGGACCTGAACGGCTATACAGTGATCGATCTTCAAAACCGGTATCTGATGCCGGGTCTGATTAACATGCACGTGCATCTGGCGGGCAACGGCAAGCCGCAGAAAAAGCAGCGCGACAATGAAGCGCTCGTCAAAAAAATCATGGCAAGCGGGCTGACGCGCGCCGTCGCCTACCGCATGGTGGCTGGCTTTGCAAAGCTGGAGCTGCTCAGCGGCGTGACGACCATCCGCACCGTTGGCGGTCTCGGCAGCTTCGACACGCGGCTGCGCGACGAAATTGCCGCAGGATGCCGGGTCGGTCCCCGGATTCTCGCCGCGAATCAGGGCATTTCCGTCCCCGGCGGGCACATGGCAGGCTCGGTCGCCGTGGCAGCGCACTCGAATGAGGAGGCGCTGCAGGTGCTGGCGCAGGCGGAGTCGGAAGGCGTGGACCTGGTGAAGCTGATGATCACCGGCGGCGTGCTGGACGCAAAGGAAAAGGGCGTGCCAGGTGAGCTGAAAATGCCGCCAGAGATGGTCAAAGCCGTCTGCGATAAGGCGCATGCGGACGGCTACACGGTCGCCGCGCACGTCGAATCGCCCGAAGGCGTGAAAGTTGCGCTGCAAAACGGCGTCGACTCCATCGAGCACGGCGCAAAGCCGGACGATGAAATGATCGAGCTGTTCAAACGCCGCGGTGCGTTTCTCTGCACGACGCTCTCGCCCGCGCTTCCCTATGCGCTGTTTGACCGCAGCGTCTCCAATGCCTCCGAGGTCGAGCAGTACAACGGCAACGTCGTCTTTGAAGGCATCATCGAGTGCGCGAAGGCGGCGCTGGCAAACGGCATTCCGGTCGTCCTCGGAAACGACGTCGGCTGCCCATGGATCACGCAGTACGATTTCTGGCGGGAGCTGTTCTATTTCCACAAATATACCGGCGTCTGCAACGCCTTCGCGCTCTACACCGCGACAAAAAACGCCGCGCAGCTTGCCGGACTCGGCGATGTGACGGGTGCGGTTGCGCCGGGACTCTGCGCCGACCTGATTGTCACAAAGGACAATCCCCTTGTCGATCTGCGTGCGCTGCGCCATGTTGAGCTGGTGATGGCAAATGGTCGCCTGTTCGACCAGCCGAAATTCAAAACCAACCCCATCGTCGCTCAGCAGCTCGACCGCTATCTCACCGAATAAAACACTTGCACAAAAAGGACCACCCCGTGACAGGGATGGTCCTTTGGTTTATTTGCCGGTTGCCTGATCGACCAGGGTTACAGTGACTTCATAGTATGCGCCGCTGCGGTAGATGGTAAGCGTCACCTCGTCGCCCGCTGCATACTGGTTTTTGATGGTGTTCAGGTCGTCAATCGAGGAGATGACCTCGCCGTTGATTGCTGTTACGATATCGCCCTCGCGGATGCCCTTCGCCTTGGCGTCGCTTCCGTCGTTCACGGATGTGACATACACGCCGTCCGGCAGACGGTAATAGGCACGGTAATAGGTCGGAAGAGAGTCTCCCGAAATGCCGATGGCAGGTCTGCCGGCGACATAGCCGTTTTCAATCAGCTCGTCAATGATCGGCTTTGCAACGGAAATTGGAATGGCGAAGCCGAGCCCCTCGACCGTTGCCGATGCGGCGTAGTACGAGCTCATTTTCACCGTATTGATGCCGATGACCTGCCCGTAGCAGTTGATGAGCGGTCCGCCGGAGTTGCCGTTATTGAGCGCGGCGTTCGTCTGGATCAGCGTCATGGTCCGGTCGCCCACGGTGAGGTCGCGGTTGATGGCGGAGATAATGCCGTTTGTCATGGTGCCGCGCAGCTGCACGCCCAGGGGGTCGCCGATGGCGACGACGCTGTCTCCCACGCGCAGCTTCGAAGAATCTCCGAACTCTGCCGCCTGGAGCCCCCGCGCGTCGATCTTGAGGACGGCAAGGTCGCTCATTTCGTCGCTGCCGACGAGCGCCGCTTCAAACTCGCGGTTGTCGTTCGTGAGGACGGAGATGACCAGCGCGCCGCTGATGACGTGGTGGTTTGTGATGACATAGCCGTCGGGGGACATGATAATGCCCGTGCCGCTGGACGTTCCGCTCGAGGTCATGGAGGAAATCGAGACGACGCTGTCAATGACGCGGCTGTAGATATCCTGCAAACACAGCGCGCCCTCTTCGTCGGAGAAGGTCGTGTCGGAGCTCAGCGGAGCGGAGACGATGTTGAGCTTCGTGCCGGAGCCGACATACGCGCCGGATTCCGGTTTGCTCGCCGGCGCACCGGACTGTGATGCATCGGTATTCGACGCTGCGGCTTCCGGCAGCGGCTCCTGCTTATCCTCCGGCGCGCTGAGCGTCTGCTCAGGTGTTCTCGTCCGGTCGGTCATGGAGAGGGTGAAGCCGTCTTTGGTTTTTTCCAGCCGCACACCGACGTTTCGGATCAGGTACAACGCACCGAAGCTGATTACCAGCACCAGCAAAACCGCCAGCACACCCTTGAACCAGCCGCTTTTCCGGCGAGGGCTTCGGCTTCCCATCGGGGTCGGCTGCTCACGCTGGGTCTGGTAGACGTTCGTCTGATCGCGCCAGCTCTGGTCGTGCGAACCATCGTTCTGATAATATCCGTTATTTTGTTCGTATCCCATACGCGGGCACCTTCTTTGCTGCTTCTATAGTCTCAGTATATCCGGTTTCGCGGGAAGAATGTTGAATAGTTTGTAAATACAAATCTTACACTTTTTGAACATTTTCGGCGGCTGCCTCAGCGCACCACGGGCAGCGTGAAGCAGAACTCCGTCACGCCGTTTTCGCTCGTCGCCCAGATTTCGCCGCCGTGCGCACCGACAATTGTTTTGGCGATGTAAAGTCCGAGTCCCCAGCCTTCACGGTCGGCAGAACGTGCCTTGTCCGCCTTGTGGAAGCGGTCGAACAGCAGCGGAAGCTCCTCCGCCGGTATGGTCTGACCGGTATTGCGGACGCGAAGGCGCGCCTTCTGCCCGTCCTGCTCGAGCACCAGAGCGAGGCTGCCGCCCACGGGGCAGAACTTGATGGCGTTATCCAACAGGTTGTAGATCACCTGCGTGATGGCGTCGCGGTCCGCCTTCGTCCAGACCGGTTTTTCCGGCAGATCGACGCTGACCTGCAGCGCGCGGGCGTTGATCTTCTGCTCAAAGGTGATTAACACGTCGCTCATTGCCTCGCCGAGATCGAAGCGCGACTTGCGCGACTCGTCCAGTCCCTGCGCCTGAATACGGCTCAAATCCAGCATGCTGCGCACCAGGCGCGACAGACGCCGGACCTCGCTGGAAACAATCTGCAGGTAGTGCTTCTCGGTTTCCTTCGGAATCGTGCCGTCGAGGATGCCGTCGACATAGCCGCCGATGGTCGTCATGGGCGTTTTCAGCTCATGCGACACGTTCGCGATGAACTCCTGCCGGCGCTGCTCGGACTGCTCCAGAGAATCCGCCATCGTGTTGAACGCCAGCGCCAGATCGTTGACCTCGCGCGTGTTGCTCTTTGTCTGCTCGGCGCGGAGCTTGGTCTCGCCGTAGCCGAAGCGGCGCGCCACATCTGCCATCTGACCGAGGGGGCGCACCAGAGAGCGCGACAAAAATGTCGCTGCCACCAGCGCCAGACCCAGCGCGCCGATTGCCGTGTAGATGAAGAACGTGCTGCTGCGCAGCATATAATCCGTCGTCTGGTTCATCGGCGCGGTCACAACGACGAAGCCCACCAGATTGCCGGTCTGATCGTTCACAACCGCCTGCCCGGCAAGAAAACGCGCGTCATCATAGATATCGGCAAGATGCACGTTTTTTTCATAGTACACACCCTCGCGCAGCATTTCGCGCCGGTAACTCTCCGGCACCTGCTTTCCCACATGGTCGCAGGTCAGGCTGTCGCATGAGCAGATCACCACGTATCCGTCTTCGTCGCAGATCATCGCGCCGACCTCTCCGACCTCGGAGAACAGCGACAGACCGATCTGGAAATTCCAGTTGCTCTCCAGCTCGCCCGCCGAGTCATATGCCTCGGCAAGATCGGCAAGCGCCGAAGCATCCGCGCTCAGGCTTTTGTGTTTTTCGGATTCCACCCAGCTCATCATCAGAAACCGGAACGCCACGCCGGTAATGAGCAGGCACAGCATTAAAAGCGCCGCGATCATCGAAAAGAGCCGGGAGAAGGTTGTTTTCATTGCTGCACGACCTCGAACTTATATCCGACGCCCCAGACCGTCTTGAGGCTCCACTGGTCCGACACGCCTTCAAGCTTCTCGCGAAGCCGCTTGATATGCACGTCGACGGTGCGGCTGTCGCCGAAATAGTCAAAGCCCCAGACCTCGTCGAGCAGCTGGTTTCTCGTATAGACCCGATTGGGAGAGGACGCCAGATGGTACAAAAGCTCCATCTCCTTGGGCGGCGTCTCGACGCGCTTGCCGTCGACCACCAGTTCGAACGAATCCAGGTCAATGACCAGCTTGTCGAAGACCAGACGGCGCGGCTTTTCCTTGCCGTTTTCTCCTTCTCCGGCGCGGCGCAGGACCGCCTCAATGCGCGCGAGCACCTCCTTCATCTCGAAGGGCTTGGTGATATAGTCGTCCGCGCCCTGCTTGAGCCCCGCGACCTTGTCGATGGTCTCGCCCTTTGCCGTGAGCATGATCACGGGCGTCTTGCCATCCTGCCGGATGGCGCGCAGCACGCCCCAGCCGTCCAAAACCGGCAGCATCAGGTCCAGCAGCACCAGATCGGGCTTAAGCCTTCTGTAAAGCTCCACGCCCTTTCCGCCGTCGTCGGCGATGTTGACGGTATAGCCTTCCTTTTCCAGATACAGGCGCAGAAGCTCTGAAATATTCTGATCGTCCTCCACCACAAGAATGGTCTTTGCCATGGTGTCGTCCTCCTTGTTCTCTTTCGTTCTTTGTTTCATGAAAATATGACTTTATTATATCCCATTGCCCGGTGTTTGCGTGAACTTTTTGTAAAAGCTGGCAGGCTTTCGGGATTTCTGCGGCAATTTCGTTTTTTCCGGTTTCCGAACGGCGCATTTTGTGATATGATAGCTTTACGAAATTTACATTACTGTCGATGGGAGATTGCCATGGAATATACAGCCAGAATGAACGAGCATGCGCTTGTCAGCCGCGCGGCTGCGGCAGGAAGCTGCGTGCTGCTCAAAAATGTCGCTAATACGCTGCCGTTTGCCGGAACCCTTGATGCGCCCGTGCGCGTCGCCGTCTTCGGCATCGGTCAGATTTTCACGCCCACCGGGCTTTCCGGCATGGACCCGTGGCGCAGGGTCGGGATTCTGGACGGCTTGAGCGCAGACAGCGCCGTCGCACAGGACACGCTGCTGGCGCACAAATACCGCGCCTGGGCGCTCGAGCATCCGGAGGGCAGCGAGATGCCGCTGGGAAATCTCAGCATGGAGGAGTTCGCCTCCTCCAACGACGCTGCCGTCGTCGTTCTGGCGCGCACGGCGGCGCACTATGACCCGAAGCTCACCAATTTTGAGCAGGACATGCTCAAAAAGGTCACGGGCGCTTTTTCCCGCGTCGTGCTGGTCCTTGCCGCGCCGGGCTACATGGAGCTGACGCAGGAGGCAAGAAGCTGCGGCGCCATTGTTTTGCTCGGTCTTGCCGGGCAGGAGGCAGGCTATGCGCTGGCGGATGTTCTGACGGGCAAGGTCTGCCCGTCCGGCAAGCTGTCGTTCAGCTGGCCCGAGAAGCTGGAATCGTTCGGACTTGCCGCGCAGCAGTTGGACAGTTTCCTCGGCTACCGCTATTTTGACACCTTCGGCGGCGAGCTTCTTTTCCCGTTCGGCTATGGCTTGGGCTACGGCAAGGCGGAGTTCAGCTCGGTCAGCGTCGGGCTCGACGGCTGCGAAGTAACCGTGAGCGCGACCGTAGAAAATACCGGCGAAACGTACCCCGTGCAGGAGGTCGTGCAGGTCTATTGCTCCCGCCCGGACAGCGGAAAAACAGGTCCTGCCTGGTTCCTCGACACGTTCCAGAAAACGCAGGTCCTTGCCCCGGGCGAACAGCAGACGCTGCATCTGCGCTTCCCGGTGACGGAGCTTGCCATCTTCCGCGAAAAAGCCTCCGCCTACGTTCTGGAGGAGGGCTACTACGATATCCGCGTGGGCAGCAGCTCGCGTGCAACGTGCCTTGCCGGCTCCATCCGGCTGACGCGCTCTGCCGTGGTGCAGGCGGTGACGCCGTGCGCGTTCCCGGACGCCGAGCTTCCGGCAAGAAAAGAACCAGTCCGGCTCTACACCTACCCCGGTGAAGCCGAAGAACTGGAAACCGCGCGCCGCCGCGCCATTCGTCTGTCGGACCGGAATCTGCCCCGCCGCAGCCGCAAAAAGGGTCGCCCGTTCACCGGCTGCCGCGGAGACGACGCGCGCCACACGCTCGATGAGGTCAAATCCGGCGCATGCAGCGCGTTTACCTTCGTCGCCGGCATGGACGATACCAGCCTCCGAAAGCTCGTGTGTGATTTCGGCTTCTGCCCGTCCGACGTTCCCGGCGCCCTGGGCGCTTCGGCAGAGCTTCCGCGCTATGGGCTCCAGCCCATGACGATTGCCTCCGGCGTGTGCGGTCTGGCGCTCAAAAAGGATTTAGAGCAGGACGACGGCACGGTCCGCCATCAGTACACGACCGGCTTCCCCGCGCCCGGCATGCTCGCCTGCTCGTTTGACCCCGACCTTATTTTCTCGGTCGGCAAGGCAATCGGCAGAGAGATGCAGGAATACGGCGTGGCGTTCTGCCTTGCCCCCGGCTGCGCCTTGCAGCGCACGCCGTTTGACGCGGTGTCGCAGGAGTCGTGGTCGGAAGACCCGGTGCTGACCGGTCTGTGCGCGCTGTTTTTCTGCAAGGGCGTGCAGACGCACGGCGCGGCAATTCTGCGCACAGGTACCCTGCCGCGCAGTCTGGACATTCGCCTGTCTTCGCTGCGCGATATCTACGCGCTCCCGTTTGAAATTGCCGCGAGCGCGTGCAAGGCAGCGCTGCTGCCGGACTCTATCGTCAACGGGGAGGCCCTCGGTGAGGACTGCGACCTCATCCGGTCTTTGATCATCGACTGGAAATTCAGCGGCATGTTCCTCTCGGACGGCGAACGCTACACGCAGGAGCCGGACCGCGTGACGCTGGAGCGCTCCGCGCTTCGCATCGTGCGCGTGCTGACGCAGAAGTAACACAAACGAAAAACGCCCCGAACCTGTCTGTCACGGCAGCTTCGGGGCGTTTTGTATCTTCTACATCGTTTTACATATCGAGCGCGGTCAGATCATCGACGGTTTCGCGGCGGACGGCAAGCGTGGGCTTGCCGCCTTTGAGCATCACGACCGGCGGGCGCGGAATGCGGTTATAGTTGGATGCCATGGAGTAGTTGTATGCGCCCGTGGTGCAGACGGCAATCAGGTCGCCGCGCTTCGGCTCCGGCAGCAGCACATCCGGCTGGATGATATCGCCGCTTTCGCAGCAGCGCCCGACCACATCGCAGCGGAAGTCTGCCTTCTCCCCTGCCCGGTTTGCAAGAAACACCGTGTATTTTGAGCCGTAGAGCGCATAGCGGGGATTGTCGGTCATGCCGCCGTCGACGGAGACATAGTTTTTGTAGCCCGGAATGGACTTCGTGCTGCCTGCGGTGTAGAGCGTCATGCCGGCGTCGGCAACGATGCTCCTGCCCGGCTCCAGCAGAACTGCCGGAACCGGCAGCTCCAGCTCGCAGCACGTACTCCGGATGGCTTCGGCAAGCGACGCAATGTTTGCGGCAATGTCGACCGCGGGGTCCGCGTCCGTATAGCGCACGCCGTAGCCGCCGCCGAGATCCAGCAGCTGCAGATCCGCGCCGAGCTTCTGCTTCATATCGGCAGCAAAGCGCAGCATGATCTTTGCCGCGTCATGGTAGACGCTGCCGTCTTCGTCAAAGACCTGCGAGCCGACGTGGCAGTGGTAGCCCATCAGGCGGATGTTGGGAAGACTCAGGGCGAGGCGGACAAAATCCTCAGCCTGCCCGGTTTCGATTGCGACGCCGAATTTGGAGTCAACCTTGCCGGTGGCGACGGCTTCATAGGTGTGCGGGTCGATGCCCGGCGTCAGACGCAGCAGCACCTTCTGCCGGATGCCCCGGCTTTTTGCCTCGCGGCTGATGACTTCCAGCTCCTGCGCATGGTCGGCAACAAAATAGCCGACGTTTGCTGCCATCGCGTAGGAAATGTCGGCGTCGGTTTTGTTGTTGCCGTGGAAAAAGGCGCGCTCCATCTGAAAGCCCGCGCGCTTTGCCGTCGCAATCTCGCCCGCGGAGACGACGTCGATCGCCATGCCCTCGTCCTGCATGATGGCGTAGATGCGCTTGAAGCTGGCGGCTTTGCTGGCGTAGAGCGGAAAGCTCCCTTCTCCGAACGCGCGCGCCATCGCGGCTTTATACACGCGGCAGTTTTCGCGGATGCGGTCCTCGTCCATAAGATACAGCGGCGTTTTATAGTGCACCGCGAGCCGGACCGTATCCTCGCCCGCAAACGTCAGGTGTCCGCTTTCGTTGATGCCGATGTTGCTGCAAAGCATTTTTTGCCACCTCTTTGCTTTTGATGCTCTTTATTATAATAAATTCTCCCGGCAGTGTCGATTGTCTGTGTGTACAAACTTTGTTCCTGCCGCACGCCCGCTTTCCACGCCCGCGTCAAACATACCGATTTGATTGGTAGGTGTTTCCTGTTTTCCCGCAAAAAACGCAGCAAGCAGCCCCGGAAATCCGGGGCTTCCAGACTGTCGAAAAAGCTGACGCTTTTTCGACAAAAGGAATGCGCCTCGACTGCGCGCAAGCTTTTCGCGCAAAGCGCGAAAAGCTCACACTGGCTCAGCGAGCAGTATGTTTACCCGCAAGGAGTACGCGACATCCGTAAGCGGTAAAACCGCTAACGGCTGTCCTGTCCGGTCGGC
>DPCD01000184.1:0-378 GCA_003516765.1 Clostridiales bacterium
CGGGCGCTTTTGCGGAGATATGCAAGAAAGGATGGAATGCTTATTTATTTGCCTTGACCTGTCTGCTGCGCTTTTCGCGCTCGAGGCGGGAAATCCAAAGTGCGCAGGTGGCGTCGCCGGTGATATTCAGTGTTGTACGTCCCATGTCGAAGAGCTTGTCAACGCCTGCAATCAGCGCAATGCCCGCGACAGGGATGTTGACCTGCGTGAGCACCATCGCAAGCATGATCATGCCAGCACCCGGCGTGCCTGCTGTGCCGACAGAGGCAAGCGTTGCGGTCAGGACGATCATTGCCATATCGCCAAGGGTCAGCTCAATGCCGTAGCAGCAGGCAATAAAGACAGCGGCGACAGCCTGATAGATGGCGGTGCCGTCCA
>DPCD01000184.1:564-7245 GCA_003516765.1 Clostridiales bacterium
TGATAGATGGCGGTGCCGTCCATATTGATCGTTGCGCCGAGCGGCAGGACGAATGCGCTGATCTCCGGCTCAGCGCCCATTTTATTGCAGCACTCGATATTGACCGGCAGCGTCGCGTTGGAAGACGTGGTGGTGAACGCTGTGATCATGGCAGGGGCGATGCCCTTAAAGAAGGTGATGGGGTTCATTTTGGATAGGAACGTCACGGAAAGTCCATAAACCACCACAACGTGGATGAGGTAGCCAAGATAGGCAACGCCGATGATAAGCGCGAGCTTTCCAATGATCTGCGGACCGTTTTCCGCGACAACGTTTGTCATCAGGCAGAACACGCCGTAGGGGGTAAAGCTGATAATCATCATCATGATCTTCATGACGACTTCCTGACCGCAGCTGATGAGGTCGGCGATCTTCGCGCCCTTGCTGCCTGCTGCAAGGCAGCCTGCGCCGAGGAAGATGGCGATAACGATGACCGGCAGCATGTCGGCGTTTACCATGGGCTTAAAGAGGTTATCCGGGAAGATGTTGACGATAACGCTCATAACAGATGGGGCTTCCTTGGCCTCATAGGCAAGCTCTCCAAGCTCTGCGGAGGGAAGCGGTGTAAAATTGCCCTTGAAAAGATTGACCAGCACAAGACCAATGACAACGGCGAGCGCGGTTGTGAACATGTAGTAGATGAAGGTTTTCAGACCGACTGAGCCGACGCGCTTGAGGTCGTTGAGGGAAATGACGCCGTCAGCGATGGAGAACAGAACGACGGGCACAACGAGGAACTTCAGGAGGTTCACATAGATCGTGCCAATGGGCTTGATCCATTCCTTGGTGAAATCACCCCAGCCCGCAAACGCGCAGATCAGACCTGCGACGATACCGGCTGCCATGCCGATGAAAATCTGGATCGGCAGACTCAGTTTCTTCTTTTCTTTCATAAACTCTCTCCTTTTCTTTCCGGACGGGCAGGTACTTCCCATCCTGACTGTTGTCAGTGTATCACAAAAACTGGATGCGGTAAATGCAGATTGCACAGTATTAACACAATCTTAACGGCGAAAACGGGCGATTTGCACAGCTTCTGAACACGCGGGCGGGAAAAATGCGCGCCGCACAAACAAGCTTGTGCGGCGCGCTGATAGATGTATGGGGATTGCGCTGCTGTTACTTGATCTCGCGGATGGAGAGGAAGCGAAGCTCATTGAGGGGCTTTCCCATCTTGTCGGCAACGATTGCCATGAGCATTGCAGCGGTACGGTCGGGAACGTCGTGGAGCTTCACTTCGCCTGCGGAGCCGGGCGCAAACGCCTTTGCGGCAGGCGCAGCGGGAGCGGCGGCTGCGGGAGCAGGAGCAGGTGCGGCGGCTTTTGCAGCAGCTTCCTTGTTCTGCATGATCTTGCCGGAAGCCTTGGTTACGAGCATCAGCAGAATCAGCCCGAAGAAGACGACCGCCATGCCGAGCACAACAATCAGAGCCGCAGTTCCGATGGGAACATCTACCATTGCCTGGTTAATCAGAAACATCTTTTTTCTCCTTCTTCCAAAGCCGCGTCGCGGCCGATTTCGGGTGTCATTATACCGCGAAAGAACGTTAAAATGGCGTTAAAGAAGGAAGCGCGGGCGCAAGGTCGTGTTAAGAGCCGGATACGTCCGGGGAGAAAGGCGCGATCAGGCGGAAATGGCTGCGCTCGGTGGCAAGAAGACCGTCTTTCTGCAGGCGCGAAAGCTCCGCGGACATGGCCGAGCGCTCGATGCACAGATAGTCTGCCAGCTGCTGGCGGTCGAAGGGAATGTCAAATTCCAGACTGCCCTGGCGCAGAGATTCCGACGAGAGATACGACAACAGCTTCTCGCGTGTGCGGCGCTTGCTCATGTGGGTGATCTTGTCGTTCAGCTGCAGATTCTTCCGCGCCAGCACCGAGACGAGATTCCGGATCAGCAGCGCGTGCTGCGGACAGGTCTCCGAGCAGACGGTGGTAATCCGCTGGATGTTCAGAAACATGACTTTGGAAGGCACGCTTGCGACGACGCTGACATTTAAGACCGCGCCGGGCGTTGCGGCAAAAGGCTCGGCGAAGGTGCCGGGCGGGAGAATCTTTCCCATGATGTTCCGCTGCCCCCAGAGATCGTCCTGCACGGCAAACGCCGAACCGGAGAGCAGCAGCCCCATCGCCTGCGTCCGGTCTCCGGCGCGAAGGATGTATTCACCCGCGCCCGCTTCGCGCACGACGGCGCCCACGCAGTGCAGCACGGACGTGATCTGCTGCGGCTCCATGGAGGCAAACAGCGGCGATTTCTGCAGCAGCGGCAGATAGTTTTCCATAAAAAACAAACCCCTTTGTTGGAAATCAAACAGCTTGACACGCCGTATTATACTATACTACAAGTAAGAAAACAAGCGGGCTCCCAACACAGGTTGTAAGCCCAATACGGAAGGAGGGCCGCGTTATGCTGTATTCCGGCTGTCAGAGCAAATCGAAAGAAATCTCCATTGCGGAAAAAATCTGCCCGCAGTGCGGGAACCCGGTTGAAGTATTTTCAACCGACACCGAGGTGGTCTGCGACAAGTGCGGCTTTGTGATCTACAACGACATGCTCAGCTGCGTGCAGTGGTGCAAATACGCCAGAAAGTGCGTGGGCGATCAGATGTATGAGCAGATGATGGAAATCGCGAAGCACAACAAGGAAAAGGCGGCAAAGGAGCGTGCAGAAAAGGCAGCGTCCAAAGAGCCGTAAGAAGAATCCCGGGAGGCTGTAAGCCTCCCGGAAATTTCTTACCGGTAAGCGTCGCACTGCGAGAGCATGGTCTGCATGAAAATGCCGTAGCCCTGCTCGGGGCGGTTGACCAGCACATGCGTGACCGCGCCGACGAGTCTGCCGTCCTGCAGAATGGGGCTTCCAGACATGCCCTGGACAATGCCGCCGGTTTTTTCGAGCAGACGCTCGTCGGTGACGGTAATCAGAAGATTGCGTCCGTTTTCCGCCTGCGGATAAAGCCGCTCGATGCGCACAGAATATTCCGTGACCTCCGCGCCGTCGACGTTTGCAAGAATCGTCGCCGCGCCGGTGCGGACCTGCGTGCTGTCTGCGACCGGCACCGCCTCGTGCGCAGGCGAAGCGTTCAGCGTTCCGAAAATGCCGTGCGTTTCGTTCTGCGAGACAGAGCCGAGCGCCGTCGAAACGTCGAAGCTCCCGTGCAGCTCGCCCGGCGTGCCGCGCACGCCTTTTTTGACGCCGGATACGACGGAAGGCACCAGAATGCCGCCGGTGGCGGCAAGCGGCTGCGTGCCGGAAAGACCGGTGACGCCGTGCCCCAGCGCGCCGCAGACACCGGTTTCGGGGTCGTAGAAGGTAATGGTGCCGATGCCGGAAATGTTGTCGCGCACCGATACGCCAAGGCGGTAGCCCTGCTGCGTCTTCTCCGGTGTCAGGAAAAACTCCGCCTGTTTTTGCCCGCGCTGAACCAGAAGCCGCACGCTCTTTCCGCCGGAGAGCTGCCGGACGGCGTCCGCTGCGGACGAGACGCAAGCGCCGTCCATTTTTAAAATGGTATCGCCCGCGCGCAGCCCGGCGCGCTGCGCCGGTGCGTCCTCGTCCAGAGCGGTAATCAGAAGACCGCCCGTGTAGAGCTTGATGCCGGCGGTGCTGCCGCCGGGAACCAGATACTCCGGCTTGGCGGCAAGCGCCTGCGCGCAGAGCAGAAGCGATAGAACAAGCGCCGTAAGACCCCGGCGCAGTGCCAAAAATTTTTGTTTCATCCCGCAAAATCCTCTCCCAGATGCTGTTCTCGAAGCTTAATATGGCGCAGCGCGGGCAATTCCACGCATGGACCCGGCTAGTAAAAACAAGACGGATTTCCTTGTCAAAAGCTGAAATGCCGCACGCAGCCGCCGGTTTTGCCGCAGCGCGCGGAAAAAGCTCCCGGGAAAGGGAAAAGCCGGCGCGGAAAAATTTGCGGCTTTTGCTGATTTTTGAAAAATAACGCTTGACAAATGCGCCAAGCCCGCTATAATAATACTTGCGTTTCGGCGCTGCGGCAATTTAGGGGATTTGTGTAACGGTAGCACACCGGACTCTGACTCCGTTTGCGGGGGTTCGAATCCCTCATCCCCTGCCAAATAAGAACGCTAATTTTGATACAAAGTTAGCGTTCTTATCTTTTGCCCGAAAAGCCTTATTCTACGGGCTTTTTCAGACTTTTTACATTCTTTAATACCTGCTTGAAGCCGTCACGAGAGTGTTTCGTGGCGGCTTTTTTGCGTTTTTCAAAGGAAAATGGGTTAAAAACCAAAAAGTAATCGTTCAATTTTAGGGTATTCGTTCATTTTTAGGAGTAATCGTTCAATGATAGCAAAACGGCAAAGAAAAAGCACATTGCACCTTCCCGGTTGGAGGTTCAATGTGCTTTTTACATCGTATTCATAAGGTCAAGCAGCAGTCGCTTCTGTTCGTCACTTAAAGAACTCCACCTTGAAAACAATTCCTGCTGTTCAGGTGTCAACGCATTAGGCTCATCGCTTTCCGAGAAGAACTGAGCCAATGTAATTCCGAAAGCCTTGCAAACTGCTTCCAGTGTTGGCAGCGTTGGTGCGTTATTTCTGTTGAACATATTTGTAACGGTGGAATGAGAAAGGTTCGATTCCTTTGCTAACCTATAATCTGTCCAACCGCGTTCTTCCATTAGCTGCTTGATTCTTTTCTGCGCATCCATGCCATCACCTTTCCATCTGTAACTATTATAATCCCCGAAATGGTGGTATAATAGTCACAATGGGTAGACAGAGGATATCCTAAAAGGGATATATTGTGGTTACCTTTTAGGCGTTCGGCAATACTAATAAAAACGCAGGAGGACAGACACAATGGAAAAACACGAAAACTTCTTTGAACGGTTAGCCCGTGAGCGAAATATCACTGTTGAAGAAATGAAGCAAATTATTTCAGACCGAATTGAACAAGGGGTTCACGATCCTGACCCAGAAAAGCGGAAATCCTGGGAAGCTATTCCCTGTAAAGGTGATGTGCCCACGCCAGAGGAATGGTTGAAGTACGCCGTGGAGAAATTGGGAGACTGATAGCCTTTTATTAGTATAATTCAAAAAAGAAATGATATTGAACAATTCACTAAGAGTTTTTATATTACTGGGTTAAAGAAAACTCAATAGAAAATAAAGCTATCGCTTTATAATCACTTGATATTTTCGAGAAAATATGTTATACTGAATTAGATTTCAAATGCGTTGACTGTTTTTTCTGCCAGTTGCCGTTGCTATTACAAGAATGATTTCAGAAACGAGGGGAATCAATATGACAGTGAGTTATAAAAAGTTATGGAAGCTGCTCATTGACAAGGATATGAAAAAGAAAGACCTTGAAAAAGCGGCAGGGATCAGCAATTATGTTATTTCAAAGATGAACAAGGGTGAAAACATAACCGTGGATATCGTAGGCAAGATTTGCAGTGCATTAAACTGTACCCCCAATGACATTATGGAGTTCAGTGATGACAGCATATAAAGGAGTTTTTTCGATGAGCAATGTTTTAACAAAAATCACGCAAAGCGCCTGTTTCAAAAAGAAGGATAGAATCCCTTACATAAATGCTGTTGTTCTGATGGGACTGTTCACCTTTCTGTTTTTAGGCGCGGAATATCTATATGTAGATGTGCTTTCCCGCATGGTATCAGAGGATAAAACCGTCCTGGCACAGAATTATGCACTCGGAGTAAGTGCGGCAGGCTTTCTGCTGTATTCGCTATTGAACCGTTTTTGTAAAAACCGTCTCAAAGCAGTATGCTTCGTTATGATCAGCCTTACATCCGTTCTGTGTATAGCCCTCATCTGTATGGGTACTGCTTATACAGCGATATTCATAGCGGGACTTGTTTTATTCCTGCTTCTCGGTTTGTTCGGCAGCGCGGTTTTTTATGTTTCCATGCGTATGATGAAAACAGACAGATATTTGGCAAGGACTGTGGGTATTTCCTATGCGCTGGGTATCCTGCTCCAGTTTGCAAACAACAATCTTGTTCGTTCGGAAACGGCGGAAGCAATCATTTTGTCGATATTTTTGTTGCTGCTTGTTTGGATGCTGATGAATTTGCAAATGAAACGGTAGAAATTGAAGTCGATGAGGAATGGGGCAATATCCTGGTGGATCTGAACCGTCAGGAATATAACATCAACCACAAAGAAACCCGCCGACATTACTCATTGGACGCCTGTCAGTTTGAGGGCGCAGACTTTGCGGTGGAGGATGAGGCGTTGGATGCGCTTTTTGCAGAACCGACCGCCGCAGAACGCCTGCACACAGCGATTGCCAAGCTGAAGCCGGAACAGCAGAAGCTGATCCGCGCCATCTATTTTGAGGGCGTCAGCGTAAATGATTATACCTGCACAGCCAAAGGCAACAAGGGTCGCAGCCTATGGCAATGTATTGACGGCGCGGCTTACCTTCCCCAAAGCCGAAAGCGCGTGTTCCTTGTCGGATATTCTGATCCCCGATGTGCCGGAGAAATACTTCCTGTCGAGAGAAAAAGCGGAAAAGCTCTTTCCGAACTCACAGATCATCAGCCTCAGGGAAAACGCGTCTACGACGCAACCGGAACAGCCATAACGCAATCGGTCTCCTGCGGCGGTTTTGGCGGAAGGACCGGGCTTTATTTAGTGGATTACAATGAAAATTCA
>DPCD01000184.1:7369-7528 GCA_003516765.1 Clostridiales bacterium
TCAGGCACAGGGAAAACGAGTCTACGACGCAAACGGAGCAGCCGTAACGCAGACCGCCTCCTGCGGAGGCTTCGGCGGCAAGACCGGACTGTACCTCGTGGACTACAACGAGAATTCCAAATTCACCGATACCGCCCGATGTATCACCGCCCGGCAGGA
>DPCD01000113.1:0-11960 GCA_003516765.1 Clostridiales bacterium
CCGATGAAGCGCTCGATGGAGCCGAAGCAGACGCGGTGGATCATGACCGGGCGGTGCTTCTCGCCGTCCGCGCCGGTGTACTCCAGCTCAAAGCGCTCGGGAAGCTGCATGTCGAGCTGGATCGTGCCGCACTGCCACGTTCTTCCCAGCGAGTCCGCCAGATGGAAGTCCAGCTTCGGGCCGTAGAACGCGCCGTCTCCGGCGTTGACGGTGAAGGTCTTGCCCATCTCGGTGATGGCGGCGCTCAGCGTGTCCTCTGCAAAGCGCCAGTCCTTTTCGTCGCCGATGTGGTCGTCCGGCATCGTGGACAGTTCGATGGCGTAGGACAGACCGAAGGTCGAATAGACCTCGTCAAAGAGCCGGACGACGTTCTTGATCTCGTCTTTCATCTGATCCCAGGTCATGAAGATGTGCGCGTCGTCCTGCGTGAAGCAGCGCACACGGAACAGACCGTGCAGCGCGCCAGACAGCTCGTGCCGGTGGACCAGACCCAGCTCGCCCACGCGCAGCGGCAGATCGCGGTAGGAATGCGGCTCGCTCGCGTAGACCATCATGCCGCCCGGGCAGTTCATGGGCTTGATGGCATAATCCTCGCCGTCAATGACGGTGGTGTACATGTTCTGCTTGTAGTGATCCCAGTGACCCGAGCGCTCCCACAGGCGGCGATTGAGAATCATCGGGGTCGAAATCTCGACATAGCCGTAGCGCTTATGCACCTCGCGCCAGTAGTCGATCAGCGTATTTTTCAGCACCATGCCCTTCGGCAGGAAGAACAGGAAGCCGGGTCCCTCTTCGGTCAGCATGAACAGACCAAGCTCCTTGCCGAGCTTGCGGTGGTCGCGCTTCTTCGCCTCTTCGATGCGCGCCAGATACTCGTCCAGCTCTTCCTTCTTCGGGAACGCAACGCCGTAGATTCTTTGCAGCGTCTGCCGGTTGGAGTCGCCGCGCCAGTATGCCGCGTTGCAGGCAGTCAGCTTGATGGCGTTGCCCTTGATGCGTCCGGTGGAGTCCAGATGCGGACCGGCGCAGAGGTCTGTGAACTCGCCCTGGGTGTAGAACGAAATGTGCGCGTCAACCGGCAGATCGTTGATCAGCTCGACCTTGTACGGCTCGCCCTTGTCCTGCATGTATTTGATTGCTTCCTCGCGCGGCAGCTCAAAGCGCTCGAGCTTGAGCTTTTCCTTGCAGATCTTGCGCATCTCCGCTTCCAGCTCTTCCATGATCTCGGGCGTAAACGCAAACGGCGCGTCGAAGTCGTAATAGAAGCCGTTGTCGATCGAAGGTCCGATCGCGAGCTTCACCTCCGGGTGCAGGCGCTTGACCGCCTGCGCCAGAACGTGGGAACAGGTGTGCCAGTACGTTTTGCGGTACTGTTCGTTTTCAAACGAGAATTCATTGTTTTCTGCCATGATGGTTGTCTCCTTCCGGTTGGTTCGGGGTAAAGAAAAACGCTTCACCCCCGATGTGATTCAGGGGTGAAGCGAAACATGCTCCACGGTTCCACCCTGCTTACGGAATTGCTCCGTCGCTCGTGACCTCAGTAACGGGAGGACCCGGCGCTGCTTACTGCTCGTTCAGCCGCGCGGCTCAAAAGTGGTATTCCGCTCCCGCGAACCCAAGGCGCTTGCACCGGATGCGTCTCTCTCTGTGAGCTGCTGTGGACGGAATGTGTCTTTCTCCTTGCCTTTAACGTACAGAATATAGCACGTTTTTTCGTCCGTGTCAAATGCGTTTGCAAGAAAAACGCAAAATTTACTAATTTGTCACAATATTCATGTTTTTGTCATATTTTCTTTACTTTTTCGGCAAGATTATTTCTTTTTCTTTGTTCTTCCAGCAAGTTATTTTATATAAAATATTCCTGTTTATTCATGTTTTTGCATATTTCTCTTGACTTTTTTCAGATTATCGGTATAATGTACAAATAGATACTGATTCGTAACTTGTTTGTATCTATTTTGTAATTACTTAACCAATCGTGTTTCCGATTTCTGAAAGGAGTGTTGCTGCAATGATGCCGACAGCAAGGATCAAGACCTGTGCGCTTGCCGCCTGCCTGCTTGCCGCCTGCCTGCTTCTTCCCGACACCCAGGCGAAAGCCGAGTCCATTTCCCTGCCGGAGCCCGTCAAAGCTTCGCAGACGCAGCCGGAAGCTGCCGCTGAAAAAACCGAAAGCGTCCCGGTTCTCACGACGCTTTCGTATGAGACGGTTGTAGAAACCATCGAAGATCCCGCTGCGGAAACCGCCGCCCCGGAAGCCGCGCCTGAGACGCCGGAAGAAACGCTCGCGCCGGAGGACGCGCAGGAGCAGGCGCCCGCCGCCGAAGCGGATAACGCCATCACCCGCGCGACGAAGGCGGATCTGGAGCGCCCGGACGATCTGGTGAAGCTCGGCGACTTTATCGCGACCGCCTACTGCGTCACCGGGCAGACCTCGACCGGAACGCAGACCACCGTCGGAAGAACCCTCGCCGTCAACCCCTACGTCATTCCCTATGGCACGGAGGTCTGGCTCTATCTCGAGGACGGCACATTTGCCGGGGACTTCATTGCCGAGGATACGGGCTCGAACATGCTGGCAAATTCCAACGTGATCGATATCTACATGGGAGAAGGCTCGTACCACGACTGCATCCTCTGGGGCGCACAGAATGTCGAGGTCTACATCCGAGCCACCGCGGAAGCCGAGCAGCCTGCGCAATAACGGCAATTGAAAAACTGCCCTTCGCCTGCTACAATGATAGCTGACGAAGGGCAATTATTTTATAATATGCAGATAAAGAGGTTTTTATGGATCTTTGTAATATCAACGAGATTAAGGCGCTTTTAACCCGCCACGGCTTTCACTTTTCCAAGGCGAAGGGGCAGAATTTTCTGACACAGAGCTGGGTGCCGCGCGAGATCGTGCTGGACGCCGGCATCGACGACACCTGCGGTGTGCTGGAGGTCGGCCCCGGCATCGGACCTCTGACGCGGCAGCTCTGCCGGAGCGCAAAGAAGGTCGTCGCAGTGGAGGTCGACCGGAGCTTACAGCCCGTGCTTGCCGAGACGATGGCAGGAAATGAGAACCTGACGATCCTCTTCGCAGACATTCTGAAAACCGATATCAAAGCGCTGGTCGAAGAAGAATTTTCCGGGCTTCGTCCGATGGCGTGCGCAAACCTTCCCTACTATATTACAACGCCGGTGCTGGCAGCGCTGCTGGAGAGCCGCGCGTTTGAGGCGGTGACGGTCATGGTGCAGAAGGAGGTTGCCCAGCGCATCTGCGCGCCTGCCGGAAAGGGAGACTACGGCGCGTTTTCGGTCTTCTGCCAGTATTATGCCGTTCCTGAGCTGCTGTTCGATGTGCCGCCGTCGTGCTTCATTCCGCAGCCGAAGGTCACCTCGAGTGTCTTAAAGCTCACGATGCGCGCCGCACCCCCCTGCGAAATTCCGGATGAAAAGCTCTTCTTCCGCGTCGTGAAGGCAAGCTTTGCCCAGCGGAGAAAAACACTCCTCAACGCGCTGTCATCCGGCTTTGGAGAGTTTACCAAGCAGCAGCTTTCGGGCGCCATCGAAGCGGCAGGCTTTTCCCCCACCGTGCGCGGTGAGACGCTGGATATTCCGGGCTTTGCCGCCGTTTGCCAGGAGCTGTTGAAGCTTTGAGCTACTATATTTATATGGTGCGCTGCGAAGACGGGTCGCACTACACCGGCATCACCACCGATCCCCGCCGCCGCATGCGAGAGCATGTGCTGCGTCTTTCTCCCGGCGCAAAATACACGAAAAGCCACCGCGTCATTGCGCTGGACGCACTCTGGTCAGCAGAAACGAGAAGCGAGGCGTGCCGTCTGGAAGCCGCCGTCAAGCGCCTGCGCGCAGAGCAAAAACGGGCTCTGATCGCGCAGCCGGACCGGCTGCATGACTTTCTCGGTGCGCGCATCGACGCCTCGCGCTACACGCCCGAGCCGCTCTTTTCTCTCGACGAGCTGCTCGCCGCACAGAACTGACGCAAAACGCCCGCCGCACAGTGTGCGGCGGGCATCGATCGTTTTTGGTTATTTCTTAGTTCTTCATACCATGCATGGTCATTGCAACCATACCGGCAAGATACGCAGCGCCGCAGACAGCCAGAATACTCAGCATAACTCTTTCCTCCGTTTTGAATCCTACGCTGCATTTTCGCAGCGACTCATTTCTCTTTACAGTCTTTATTATACGCATCCGCGCGGCAAATTCAACCGTTTTGTACAGTTTGCATTTCATGTATTTATTTATTTTGCACAAAGCACGCCATCGTTCATGAATTGCAGGAAGGTTTTCCTGCAATTCATCCTGCATTTTCGCAACTGCATACCGTGCTTCGGCATCTTGCAGAAATGCAGGTCTTCCGTCAAAAAAAGCACATATTTCTGCAGGTTTTCCGCCGTTCGCCTCCAGGTGCCGTTTCTCGGATGCATGCCATCTTGCATATTTTTCAAATGCTCCGTCATTTCGAGCATCGGAATCTGCAAAAACCGGCGAAAGTCCAAAAGGACTTCCGCCGGTTCTGTCAATTCCCCGTCAAAAATTTGTGAAATACCGCCACAAACGTAGCTTCTACACAACCATCTCGTATTCGCCCATGCCGCCGGACGAGAAGTAGCGCTGCAAATCGAAGGGTGAGAACACGCCGCGGTCGGTAACGATGCCGGAAATGAGGTGCGGCGGCGTCAGATCAAACGCCGGATAGTAGCCCTTGACGCCCTCTGCCGCCGTTCTTACGCCCATCGCCTGCAGCGTAAACGCCGGGTCGCGCATTTCGATCGTCACAGTGTCTTTTGTCGGGTGCCCCGCGTCCGGCGCACCGGTCACAAACGTTGGAATGCCGAAATGGTTGGCGCAGATGGCAATCTGGAATGTGCCAACTTTGTTGACCACGAACCCGTCCAGGCAGATTGCGTCCGCCGCGCAGGTGAACACGTCGATGCCCTCGCGCTGCATGACAAAGGCGGGCATGTTGTCGGTGATGACCGTCACATCAAAGCCCATGTCATGGCAGACGGTCGCCGTCAGGCGCGCACCCTGAAAGTAGGGTCTTGTCTCCGGGCAGAACAGGCGCAGCTGCTTTCCGGCAAGCTTCGCTTCTTTGAGCATCATGCCGACAATTGTCTCGCCGAAGCACTGGGTCATGACCGCCGCGTGCTGCGGGAACATCGCGACGAGATACCTTGCAATCTCGTTGACCTTGGAATAGCGGGAGTTGTTTGCCCGGACAACGTGGGCGCGGATTGCCTCGTCGACGCGCGCGCCCGCCTTCAGCGCCTGCTCTGCCGCCGCGAGGCAGCCGGTGCAGACCTGTTCCATGCGCTTTTTCGTCGTCGGGCGGGCGCTCGCGATGCATGCTGCCGCCTGCTCCAAAAACGCAAGCTGCTCTTCTTCCGGCTTTTCCCGGCACTCCCACGCGGCAAGCGCCATGCCCATGCCCGCGGCGGTGTACGGTCCCGCGCTCTGGGTCACCATGTCGCGGATTGCCTGCATGACCTCGACGTGCGTCCGGCATGTCACAAACTCCACCCGCCCCGGATAGACGCGCCGGTCCAGAATTTTCACCGCGCCCGCGTCGTACCATGCGACATTTTCATATTGCAGCATAAAGGCTAAGCCCTTGTCGGCTCTGGTATCTTCCATATCAGTGTATCTCCCGGATGATGGATTTTAAGTAGGCGCTGAACTGCTGTTCGATCATGCGCCCCGTTTCGCTGACCTCCTCGGTCGTGAGCGGCTGGTCCAGCATGCCCGCTGCCATGTTGGTAATGACCGAAAAGCCGAGCAGCTCCAGCCCGCAGTGTGCCGCCGTGAGCGCTTCCGTAACCGTCGACATGCCGACCGCATCGCCGCCCAGAAGCCGGATCGCGCGGATTTCCGCCGGCGTTTCAAACTGCGGACCCGGCATGAAGAAGTAGACGCCCTCGTGGACGCGGAGCTTCGTTCCCTTTGCCAGCCGCAGCGCAAGCTCGCGCAGGCGCGGGGTGTACATCCGGCTCACGTCAAAGAAGCGGTCACCGAACTCCGGAAGGTTTTTCCCACGCATCGGGCTTGCGCCGTTTAATTTGATGTGATCGGAAATCACCATGATATCGCCCGGGCGATAGCCCTCGTTCACGCCGCCTGCCGCGTTCGTCACAATCACCTGCTTTACCCCCAGCAGCTTAAAAAGCCGCACGGGAATGGACAGCTGCTCAAAATCGTAGCCCTCGTAGGTATGGAATCTTCCGGACATGCACACGAGCTTCTTTCCCTCGAGCGTGCCGAAGATCAGCTTTCCGGCGTGGTCCGGCGCGGTGGAAACCAGAAAATTCGGAATCTCCCGGTAGTCCAGCGTCACGGGGTTTTCGATCTGCCCGGCAAGCGGTCCCAGCCCCGTGCCTAAAATCAGCGCAATCTCGGGCGCGAAGGGTGCTCTTTGCTTCACGTATTCGGCAGTTTTTTCATAAAATGCAAACGGTTCGTTCATGCGGCACCATCCTTTTTCGTTTTCTCCATCATACCAGACGCGAAGGAGAACCGCAAGCCGTTTGACAGCTTCGTCCGGTTCTGCTATGATGGAAAAAATGATACAGGAGGGCTTTTCATGCGCTATTCTGTCTGCGCGGCGCTCACGGCCGTGCTTGTCGCATTCGTCGCGTATTTTCTGCTCGGAAGCTTCTGGCCAGATGTGGGCGCAGTCGTCGCCGTCGCCGTGATGGGCGCGTTCATATTAGAAGGCGGAAACCATGACGACGATCCAAAGGAAGGCGAAGACATCCCCGAAGACAACCTGAGGTCCTGACGAAAAGCCGGTAAGCAGTTTGCTTACCGGCTGATTTTCATGATTTCAAGCGCTTTGAGAAACGCTGCCCGGTCGGGCGCAAACGTAATTCTCTTCGCCGCATCCGATATCTTTATCCAACCTGCCTCGCTGACCTCTCTTTTCTGCGCGCACAGGTCACCTGCCAGATACCGCGCCGGATAGAACCAGACGGTTCTGCGGTCGTCCTCCCGCGCCGAGGGAACGGGCAGCGGATAATCTTCCAGAAGCGCTGCTTCGATGCCGGTCTCCTCGCACGTCTCGCGTGTTGCCGCCTGCAAAAGCGTCTCGCCCGGCTCCACATGCCCCTTCGGAAACGACCAGCGGCTACCCGCGCGAATCATCAGAACCGTATCGCCCCGGAAGACAATTGCTCCGGCAGAATCTGTCGTCCGGTCCAGCTCTTTGGAAATCAGCCGCAGAACCTCCTGCGCCATCTGCTCGCGGTTTTCCTTTGTGACAGTCAGCACACGTACATTCGGATGTGTGCGGATGGCGTTTGTAAGCGGTGTGTCGGCGATTTTCTGCACCACGCCGAGAATCGGCACACTTCCGTCCAGAAGCGCCAGAATCCTCGCAGAAAACCGCGCCGCCCCGCTTTCCATCCGCCCGACCTCGTCCATGAGAATCAGCCGCGACTGCTCCGCATTTTTGAGCGCCTGCACGCCTGCCGTCTCAAACGCCTGCGGGAATTTTTCGATGCCGCGCCCGCAGCCTTTGCGGATGCCGACGCAGTTGAAATCGCCCATCGCGGGCGCTTTCTCCGCCGCCGCAAGCAGATAGACGGACATCGCGCCGTCCGGCAGATCCGGCACCGAAACGCTCCGGAAGCCGCCGGGGCGTTCTATTTTCAGCGCGGCGAGCGTTTTGTTTATGATCGTGCTTTTTCCGACCTGCACGTCGCCGGTCAAAAAGATGTGCATGCTTTATCCCTTTCTTGCCTTCTCCGTACCGGCAAGCTGCGCGCGGCAGCGAATCAGCTCGGCAGCAATCGAGATGGCGATTTCCTCAGGCGTCTCGGCAAAGATCGTAATGCCGATCGGCGCATGGATGCGCGAAAGCTCTGCTTCTTCAACGCCGTTATCCATCAAATACTGATTGGTTGCGGCAATCTTGTGCCGGCTTCCGATGCAGCCGACGTAGCACGCAGGCGTTTTCATCGCCTGCAGCAGCACCTCGCGGTCTGCCTGATGTCCGGGGGTCATGATGACCACATAGTCGCGCGGCGTGATGTGGACCTTTTCCTCGATGTGGTAGTAGTCGCCGAAGATCACCTGCTCGGCTGCCGGGTAGTTTTCCTGTCTTGCGAAGTCCTCGCGATTGTCGAACACCGTCACGCGGAAGCCGACATTTGCCAGCACCGGCACCAGTGCCCTTCCCACATGTCCGCCGCCGAAGATGTAAACTCTTCCCGCGCGGCTGATCGGCTCGACATAATAAGACGGCTCGCCCTTCTGATAGACCGCGCTGCTGGTAAGCCAGGGGCGCAGCATCTGCTCGTCCAGCTGCGCGAAGCGAAGTCCTTGGGTTTCGTCGAAGGTTCCCATGGCGGTGATTTTTCCCTGCTCCATGCGGCTGACAAGCCAGGCGTCCTGCCCGCTCTGCAAAAGCTCCAGAATCGCGCGGACCAGCGCCGCGTCCTGCGGGCTGCAATGATCGAAGAAACGGAAATACACCATCACGGTGCCGCCGCAGATCATGCCGATGTCATTGACCTGATTGGGCGCCAGGCAGAACGCCTGACAATACGACGCCCCCGTCCTGAAAAGCTCCAGCGCCTGCTGCTGCGCAATGCGCTCGACCGCGCCGCCGCCGATGGTCCCGAGCGCGGTGCCGTCCGGGAACACCGCCATCTTCGCGCCCGCGCCTCTGGGGGCAGAGCCTGACGAGGCAAGAATGCTGCAAAGCACGACGTTTTCTCCGCGTTCGAGCGCGTGCAATATCTGTTCAAAGAGTTCTTTCATAAAATTTCCTCCGGAATATCCTTTGTGTCGATGGTAAAGCGCCCGAGCGCCTTTTTCTGCGGCAGGTAATACGGGAACTGCGCGTCGCCCGTCTCAGTGAGCCTTGCGCGCACCGCATCGCGCGTGAGCGTCCCCGGCGCGTCCTTGCTGTAAATTTCAAAAAACCGCACCGCATCGCGAAGGCTTCGCAGCGGCTGCCCCATTTCAAACTCGCGTGTTTCCAATGAAAACTGCACGCCGCGCTCACGCAGGAAATCTGCTGCCCGGTCGGTTACCTCGTCGCGCAGCGGCACGCGAGACATCGAAAACCGGTGGTGCGTGAACGCCTTTTTGATCACGACGATTCTGCCCGCGCAGCAGCGCTTTGCCATCGGCAGAATCTCCGGCATTTTCCCGAACAGGCAGAACACCATCGCGTCGAAGCGCGTCTCGGGCGCATACGCCAGCAAATCGGTCTGCACGATTTCCAGATTGGATACCCGTTTTTCTTCCGCCTGCGCGTGCGCAATGTCCAGCGCCTGACCGGAGATATCCGCCGCCGTCACGCGGGGGTAGCGCTGCGCCAGCTGCAGCGCCAGAAAGCCCAGCCCGCAGCCCGCGTCGCACACATGCTGCGCATCCGGAATCTGCCCGCAGATCCAACCGGCAAGCTCGGTCTGATATGAGCCGAAGCCTGCGGCGTCGCGCATGAAGCGCACCATATCGTCTGTCCAACGAAACATCAGTTGTCCTCCTCCCCGCCCGGCATGGGCATGCAGATGGTTTTTGTGCCGAGCTTCGTCTGCACCTCGCAGCGCGCGACCGGAATGCCGTAGAGCTGCGAGAGAACCGCCTCGGTCAAAACGTCGCGCGGCGCGCCCGACGCCATCACGCCGCCGTCCTTGAGCGCCAGCACCTTGGTCGCGTAGGAAAACGCCTGATTGGGGTCGTGTGTAGAAAAAATGATCGTGTAGCCCTGCCTTCCCAGCTGCTGCACACGCTCCATCACGCGGCAGCTGTTGCCGTAGTCGAGATTTGCCGTCGGCTCGTCCATGATGAGCATCGACGCATCCTGCACCAGCGCCCGCGCCAACAGCATCAGCTGCCGCTCGCCGCCGCTGATTTTCATGCAGCCGCGGTCTGCCAGCTTCTCGAGCCCCAGCGCGCGGAGCATCTGCATCGCCTTCTCCCGCTGAAGCCCTCCGGGCTGCTCAAAAACGCCCAGCTGCGCCGTCATTCCCATGAGAACACTGTCCAACACCGTATGGTCAAACGCCGGGGTGTGCGACTGCGGAATGTAGGCAATTTTCCTTGCCAGCTCCCGCCGGGAATAGCCGGACAGCGGCTTGCCTTCCGCCAGAATTTCGCCGGAAACCGGCTCCAGAAACCCGAGCAGGCACCGGAAGAGCGTGCTTTTTCCCACGCCGTTCGGTCCCAGCACTGCAAGAAGCTCTCCTTTTTCAGCCGTGAAGGACACGTCTCCGATGACAGGGCGCCCGCCGTAGCAGAATCGTAAATTTTTGACTTCAATCGCCACGCTGCGTCCCTCCCGACAAAATGAGATATAAAAACACCGGTGCGCCGACGAACGAGGTGAGAATGCCGAGCGGAATTTCGCTCGTCGTAATCGTCCGCGCCAGATTGTCGACCACCATCAGAAACGTTGCGCCGAGCAGACTGGAAGCCGGAAGCAGCCGCCGGTAGTCCTGCCCGAAGATCATGCGCCCGAAGTGGGGAATCACCAGCCCCACCCAGCCGATCATGCCGCTGATGGCAACGCTGCCGGCAGTCATGAGCGTGGCGCACAGAACGACCACCACGCGAAGCCGCGTCGTGTCAACGCCCATGCTCCGCGCCTCCGCCTCGCTCACGGTCAGCAGATTCACCCGCCAACGCAGCAGCCACAGCGGAATCAGCCCCACGAGAATCGGAAGCACGGCAAACTGCACGTCGCGCGCCTTGATGGACGTCAGAGAGCCCATCAGCCAGTAGGTAATGGCAGGCAGCTGATCGGTTGGGTCTGCCACCAGTTTAATAAAAGAAGTGCCGGAGGTGAACAGCGAGCTGATCATCACGCCCGCCAGCACCATCGCAAGCGTCGTCTGGATTTTGCTGACGCGCGAAATGAGATACGCCAGCAGCACCGCCAGAAGTCCAAAGCCAAAAGACAGCACCGTGATCGCGCCGTAGCCGAGTCCGAACAGAAGCCCCAGCGCCGCGCCGAAGCCCGCGCCCGTCGATGCGCCGAGCAGATCCGGCGAGACCATGGGGTTGCGGAACATGCCCTGATAGGAACAGCCCGCCGTGGAAAGCGCCGCGCCGACCATCGCTGCCGCTGCCACCCGCGGCAGACGGACGTTGATCACCACCGCCTGCTCGCGCGCCTGCCAGGTCTGTATCAGAAAGAGTCTTCCCCGGCTTACGGTCCGCAGCAGCCAGTCCAGCAGAATCCGCAGCGTCTGCATCGGAGATACGTCATACCGCCCCACCCAGAACGAGCCGAAAAACACCAGGCAGAAGCCCAGCGCCAGAATCGCAAATTTCATTCCCGTACCATGCGTTTTTTTCATGCAGAACCATCCATTGTTTTTTGATAAAGATAACGTATATCAGCCTCGTCCGCTTGTCAAGCGGCATTGGCAAAAAGCGCTGGATTTTGTTCGGCATTGCGGAATTTTTCCGCCGTCTTTCCCTTTTCGCTGCCGCGCAAACCCCGCACTTGACCGCAGCGGCAAAACGCGGTATACTCTATAAAAAAGAAGCGGGAGGCTTGCGCATGAAAACCGGCATCGACACCATCTGGGAGGACCGCAAGCGCATTCTGGGAATGCCCATCAGCATGACGAAGTATTACCTGTCCGAAGACCGTCTGTTCGTCCAGACAGGGCTTATCAGCATGAAAATAGAAGAGACGCTGCTGTACCGCGTGTCGGATATTTCCGTGCGCGTTGGGCTGTTCCAGCGCATCTTCGGCGTCGGCACGATCATCATCCATTCCTCAGACAAGAGCACGCCCCATATCGATCTGGTCAATGTCAAAGAGCCGCTGGTCGTCAAGGAGCTGATTCACAAGCATGTCGAGACAATGAAGGTCTCGCGCAACATCCGGGTAAGCGAATTTCTCGATGACGGTCCCACAGCGCCCGATCCGTGTACCCACGCAGAGCATAAATAGTCCGATAAAGCCGCCCGCCGCAGACAAGCTGCGA
>DPCD01000113.1:12219-13523 GCA_003516765.1 Clostridiales bacterium
GGCTTCGCGGTTTCAGGAGGGCTCGTCCTCCCGCTGCTGCTTCAAAAACTGCGTGATCTCGCGTCCGATGGGACACTCCGATTCATAGGCGCAGCCGCCGTAATTGCAGTCTGCCTCCCATGCTCCGCCATCCTCCTCCAGAAAAACAAGGCGCGGACCGTCCTGTACGCGGCAATATCCGGAAAAATTTTTTTCCATGTTTTCTCCTCCCGAAAGTTGTCCAAACCGCGCTTTACGCTTTGCTTTTGCTGCGGTTTTCTTGTATTCGCCGAAATCAGCTTGCAATTTATTTTTGATTATACACCCTTTGGGAAATGTTTACTAGACGCACCTGAAAATTTGTGTTATACTTGATGCCGTTATGTCAAAAGTGATATTTGTATCTCTGATTTAGTATATTGCATATTCCATTTTCTTGTGCTAATATAATCAAGAAGTGTTAATTTTTTGCAAATTTCTTGTGCGATATGCGAAGAATGCCTTTAGAAAGCTGGCAGTTCCGCCAAAAATTTTGACAGGCAGATAACATCCAGAAATCAGGTAGGGAGGCTTGAGATGCGCCACGTTCAGTTCATGCAGAAGCTCTGCCGGGGCATCGCACTGGTTGGTCAGCTCGGCTTTTCTCTGATCACGCCGCCGGTGGTTCTGCTGTGGCTGGCGCACTGGCTGCAGACAAAATACAATCTCGGCGTGTGGGTGACCATCCTCGCGCTGATTCTGGGGCTTCTGACCTCGGCAAGCACGGCATTGCAATTTTACCGGAAGCTGACTGCAAAAAAGGAAAAAGACAACGATACGCCCAAACCCCCGCGCGGCTACGGCGATCACATCTGACCACGAAGGGGGTATGTCTATGAAAGTTCAGAAAGCCGTCCTGAAAGAGACGGGTCACATTGCCATCGGTGTTCTGCTCGCAGACGTGCTGATGTGCGCGGTGTTTGCGATTGTGCATAAGTTCGACTACACCGTCGTGCTCGGCGCGCTGCTCGGAACTGCCATTGCCGTGGCAAACTTCTTCCTGCTCGGCGTGACGCTGCAGAAAGCCGTCGGCATGAAGGAATACGCCTCAAAATATGTCCGCCAGTCGTATAGTCTGCGCATGTTCTTCTGCTTTGCAGGCGTTGCGGTGAGCGTCTTCGCTCCCTGCTTCCACCCCATCGCAGCGATCATTCCGCTTCTCATGCCGCAGTTCGTCATCTACGCGATGCGCGCGCTCGGGCTCTACAAGCCGGACAAACCCACGGAGAACCCCGCCGAAGCGGCCAATATAGATTCTGATTTGGAAGGAGACCGTTCGTAAATGA
>DPCD01000169.1:0-4051 GCA_003516765.1 Clostridiales bacterium
CAGTTCTACTTCAGAACCACCGACGTCACCGGCATCATCAGCCTTCCCGAAGGCGTTGAGATGTGCATGCCTGGCGATAACATCGACATGAACGTCGAGCTGATCACCCCGATCGCTATCGAGAATGGTCTGCGTTTCGCTATCCGTGAAGGCGGTCGTACCGTTGGTTCCGGCGTTGTCATCGCGATCAACGAGGACTAATTTGAATCAGAAAAAGAGGATGCTTCGGCATCCTCTTTTTTTATTGCCCAAATTCGTTTCGATATGGGAAGAATTTCAGTTTCCTGTGGAAAAAGCGGCAGAAATATAGTATGATATATTTCACGAAGTTTTGCCCGGCTGCATAGGATGTGCCGGAGGTGGTTCGGTGATTCTCGATGTGATCTTCTGCGCGCTCTGGTGCGTGGGGATTCTGGCGCTGGTCTGGGGGCTTGCCGGCTGGCTGCTGCTGCCGCTTTCCGGGCGGCAGTCAACGGTGCTGCTTCCGGATGGGAAGGAAGGCGCGTTGGAGCGGCAGCTGCGGACGAATGCATGGCTGCGTGCGGCAGGGCTTGAGCGCGGCATGGTCTATGTCGTTTGCGACGGGTTATCCTCACAGGCGCGGCAGGAGGCGGAGCTTTTTGCGCGGGACAGAGACTATCTTTGCGTTCTGACGCGCGCGCAGCTTTGCGCAATTTTGAAGATGGAGAGAGAACATGACGAGGCAGGAAGAACAGATGATTCGCGGCACGGTGCAGAGCGTGCTGTTTCAGAATCCGGAAAACGGCTATAGCGTTCTGAAGCTGCGCACGGAAGATGGCGAGCTTGTGACCGTCGTCGGCACGATTCCGATGACGATTGTCGGCGAACGCCTCGTCATTGCCGGCAGATGGGGACACCATCCGAACCACGGTCCGCAGTTTGAAGCGGAGTTTCTGGAGCGGCTGATGCCGGAGACGAAGGCGGAGATTTTCTCGTTTCTTTCCTCGCGCGCGGTCAAGGGCATCGGCGCAAAGACGGCAGAGAAGATCGTCTCGCGCTTCGGCGCGTCGAGCCTCGATGTTCTGGAAAACGAGCCGGAGCGGCTGACGGAAATTCCGGGCATTACGGAGAAAAAGGCGCGCGAGATGAGCGAGAGCTTTCGCCGTCAGTCCGGCATTCGCCGGCTGATTGAATTTCTGACGGCGCACAGGCTCCCGCCCGAGCTTGCCGTGCGGCTGTATCGGGTTTACGGTGAATTGGCGACCGATGCGCTGCGCGACGACCCGTATGTGCTGACCGACCCCTATTTTCACGCGGATTTTTCGCTCGTCGATGCTTTTGCACTCGAACTGGACGTCGCGGCGGATGACGAGCGGCGCGTGGAGGCGGGCATTCTCTTTGAGCTTTCCTATAATCTTTCCAACGGTCATACATTTATTCCGCAGCCGAAGCTCTGCGCGGCAACGGCAGCGCTTTTGAATCTGGATACGGAAACGATCGAGGCAGGGCTTTTGCGCCTGACAGAGCAGAACCGGCTTGTGGTCGACACAGTTGCCGGCTTGCAGGCGTGCTATCTGCCGGAGTTTTACGAGGCAGAGACGTATATTACGTCCCGCCTGCTGCAGATGGCAGAAAAACAGTTTCCGGAGCCTTCAAATCTGGAGCGGCTCCTGACTTCCATCGAACAGGCGCAGGAAATCCGGTATGCCAGCCTGCAGCGCGAGGCAATCCGCCGCGCAGCGACGCAGCAGCTTCTGATTGTAACCGGCGGACCCGGCACCGGCAAGACGACCGTCATGTCCGGTATTCTGGCGCTTTTCGATGCGCTGAAAATCAAGACGCAGCTTGCTGCGCCCACCGGTCGTGCGGCAAAGCGACTCAGCGAGGTTACGGGGCGTGAAGCATCGACCATTCACCGGCTTTTGGAGGCGCAGTTTGACGAAGCAACGGGGATGATGTCCTTTTACCACGACGAAGAAGAACCCTTGAACATTGACGCGATGATTGTCGACGAAACGTCGATGGTCGATTTGCAGTTGATGATGTCTTTGCTGCGGGCGTTAAAGCCCGGCTGCCGCCTGATTCTGGTCGGAGACCCGGACCAGCTGCCCTCGGTCGGCGCGGGAAACGTTTTTTCCGATCTCATTCGCAGCGGAAAAATTGCGGCGGTGCGCCTCACCGAGATTTTCCGGCAGGCGCAGCAGAGCCTGATCGTGATGAATGCCCACGCGGTCAACCGCGGCGAGCTGCCGGATCTTTCGCGCAAGGACAAGGACTTCTTTTTCATGCGCCGCAGAAGCCCGGAGGCGCTGGTGCAGACGGTGCAGGAGCTGTGTGCGGCGCGTCTTCCAAAGAACATGGGCATCGCGTCGTGCGACATTCAGGTCCTTTCGCCGACCCGGAAGGGCGAGACCGGAACGCGGGCGCTCAATCTGGCGCTGCAGGCGGTTCTCAATCCGCCGCAGACCGGAAAGCGCGAGAAAAAGCACGGAGAATTTTCCTTCCGCGAGGGCGACCGGGTGATGCAAATCCGGAACAATTATGATATAATGTGGAAAAGAAGCGATGGGCTCGGCGCCGGAACCGGCATTTTCAACGGCGATATCGGTACCATTTCCCGGATTGACTTTGAAGCTGAGCTGGTGAGCATCGACTTTGACGACCGGCGGGCAGAGTACAGCTTCGACATGCTCTCGGAACTGGAGCCTGCGTATGCCATGACGGTCCACAAGAGCCAGGGCAGCGAGTACCGCGCGGTGATTTTATCGGCGTTCTCCGGCTCGCAGCTGCTTTTGACACGGAGTGTTCTGTATACGGCGATTACGCGCGCACGCGAGCTTTTTATCATCGTCGGAAACGAAGAGGTGATTGCCGCCATGACGCGCAATGACCGCCAGCAGCGGCGCTACAGCGGACTCAAGCTCCGGCTGGAACAGGGAGAAGCAGAATGAAGCGCGTGATTTCATGGCTGCTGGACCTGCTGTATCCGCCGAAGTGCGTGATCTGCAGGCGGCTTCTGGCAGCGGGCGAGACGGAAATCTGCGCGGACTGCCTGGAAGCGCTTCCGAATTTCGAAGGACCGGCGCCGCAGGTCGATGGCTGCGACGTGCTGTGTGTGACGCTCTTTTATGAGGGCGCGGTGCGGGAATCTTTTCTGCGCTTCAAGTTTTCCGGGCGAGACTTCTATGCGGATACGTATGGGAAATGGATGGCTGGCACAATTTGCGATAAGCTCGGAACCGGCTTCGACGGTATCTGCTGGGTGCCGGTGAGTAAAAAACGCCGCCGTGTCAGAGGCTATGATCAATCGGAGCTGCTGGCGCGGGTAATTGCAAAGAAGCTTTCGCTTCCGCTTGTCCCGGCGCTTCAAAAGCACGCTGAGCGCGGACCGCAGTCGCACATCAAAGACGCGGCGCAGCGCCGCAGCAACGCCTCCGGCGCATTTTCCGTGCTGCCCGGCGCAGATGTTTCCGGGAAGACGCTTCTTCTGATTGATGATATTGTGACGACCGGCGCGACGCTCTCGGAGTGCTGCCGGGTCCTCAAAGGTGCGGGCGCAGCGCGCGTTGCCTGTGCGGCGTTTGCCTCCCCGCGGAATGAAAACGAAAGGTGAGACCCCCATGAAGCTTTCAAGAGACATCGGTATCGATCTGGGTACCGCGAATATTCTGGTTTACGAGGAAGGAAAGGGCATCGTCCTGCGCGAGCCGTCGGTTGTTGCGGTGGACAAGAACACCGGCAAGGTGCTGCAGGTCGGCGCGGCGGCAAGAAATATGCTCGGAAGAACGCCGGGCAATATCGTCGCGGTGCGCCCGCTGCGAGACGGCGTTATCTCAGACTATGAGATGACCGAAAAAATGCTCGACCAGTTCCTCAAGAAAATCAGCAAGTTTTCCCTGATCAAGCCCCGCGTGATTGTCTGCGTGCCGTCCGGCGTGACAGAGGTCGAGGAGCGCGCGGTCATTCAGGCGACGATGGAAGCGGGCGCGCGCCGCGTGTATCTGATTGAAGAGCCGTATGCTGCGGCACTGGGCGCGAAGCTCGATATCACGGGTCCGGACGGGCATATGGTCGTCGATATCGGCGGCGG
>DPCD01000169.1:4279-4871 GCA_003516765.1 Clostridiales bacterium
GGTTCTGTCTCTGGGCGGTATTGCAACGTCTTCCTCCATCAAAATCGCAGGCGATACGTTTGACGAGGCGGTTGCCGCGTTCATGCGCAAGCGCTACGGCATGGTCATCGGGCTGAACACCGCCGAAGAAGTCAAAATCACCATCGGCTGCGTGTACGACCGCCCGGAGGAGGTCAGCATGCTCGTGAAAGGGCGCGATCTCAAGACAGGACTTCCCAAGGAGGAGATGGTCTCGTCGACCGAGCTGATGGAGGCGTTCAAGCGCCCGGCGCGGCAGATTGTCGACGAGGTGCTGGCGGTGCTGGAAATGAGCTCTCCCGAACTGGTTGCGGACATTGCGCGCAACGGCATCGTCCTCACCGGCGGCGGCAGCCAGCTCTACGGCTTCGATTTCCTGATTTCCGAGCGGACCGAAATTGCCTGTACGATTGCAGACGATCCGGATTCCTGCGTGGCGCTCGGCTGCGGCAAGAGCCTCGAATGGATCAACTCCATGCAGGAGGGCACGATCAACCTCGCGCGCCGCAAGCTCATGAAGGAAGGCTAAGACCTGTAAATAAGCTGACGCTGCGGAAGCGTGAAAAATCGGCGG
>DPCD01000169.1:5107-5979 GCA_003516765.1 Clostridiales bacterium
GATTGCAGCCGCCGGTTTTGTGATTCTGACAAGATTAAAAAACAAGCGCGTACAAGACGGCGAAGACCAGCGTCGGAAGCAAGTTTGCGACCTTAATCTTCTTGCCCCAGACGAGGTTCAGCCCCACGCAGAAGATCATCACCGAGCCGGTATACGACAGATTCGCAATTGCCGCCTCCGTGAAAACCGGCGCCAGCACACGCGACAGAAGCGTTACGCCGCCCTGCAGAAGTGCGACCGGAATTGCCGAGAAGATGCAGCCCTTGCCCATGGACGCGGTCATGACAAGAATAATCACGGCGTCCAGCGCGGCTTTGGCGCACAGAAGCGAGGAATCGCCGAGCAGCCCGTCCTGAATCGAGCCGACGATTGCCATTGCACCGATGCAGACCGTGAGCGAGGCGTGAATGAAGGCGGAAAGAAAGCCGGTGTCTGATTCGTTGTGCGTCTTTTTGCGCAGCCATGCGCCGAAACGCTCGAACGCGCCTTCAATGTCCAGAAGCTCTCCGACGATGCTTCCCAGCACGAAGCAGATAATCAGCATCATACTGCCGCTGGTTTCCAGTGCCCCGTCCGTGATCTTAAGCATATGCTGCATCGCGCCGCCAATGCCGATGAACAGCACGCAGACGCTGCTTGCCTTGAGAAGCGTATCTTCCATGCTCTTTGTGAGCAGATTTTTGAACAGCAGCCCCAGAAGACCGCCCACGACGATTGCGGCTGTGTTGATGATGGTTCCGAGTCCCGGCATACAAGCGCTCCTTCCGCGTTTTCACGCGCACCATCATACCGCGCTTTTTTGCAGAAATCAAGATACAAAACAGCGCGCCCCACGATTGTCGCGGGGCGCGCGTCAGCTTTTGACCTTCGTT
>DPCD01000169.1:6240-6518 GCA_003516765.1 Clostridiales bacterium
GCGCGGTAGCTCTGCTCGCTCAGGTCATGCTCCATCTTGCAGGCGTCTGCCTCGGCAGTAATTTCGTCGACACCAAGATTGATCAGAAACTTTGTGAGCGTTTTGTGGCGGTCGAGCATGCTCGAGGCAATCTGCATGCCGCTCTCGGACAGGGTAATCAAGCCGTCCTTGTCCATTGTAATATAGCCGTTTTCCTTGAGCCGCTTTGTGGTGTAGGTGACACTGGGCTTTGTGACGCCGAGAAATTCGGCAATGTCGATCGAGCGGATGTAGCCGTG
>DPCD01000169.1:6729-14862 GCA_003516765.1 Clostridiales bacterium
TAGTCTTCTGCTGCGCGCAGAATTTTCATAGCAGGATACCAACTTTCTTTCTGAGGATAGTTATAAGTTAACACACCTGAACCAAAAAAGCAAGCGAAGATACGGCACGCAATTGTAAATTTTCGTCAAACATTTCAAAACCGGCATTGCAGCAGCGTCTGCCGCTGTGCGGTCTGCGTAAAACTGACCCTGGAAAAGAGAAGAAAAATGGCAATATTAAAAATGCCAGATATCTGCTATGATACCGACGGAAAGGAGAGGGCAGATTATGCAGCAACAAACTTCACACAACCGGCAGAAAAAGCTTGCCGTGATCAATGATTTCTGCGGCTTTGGAAGATGCTCCATTGCGGTGGCGCTTCCGATCATTTCGACGATGCATATTCAGTGCTGCCCGCTGCCGACTGCGATTTTTTCCGATCACACCGGCTTCGAGAGCTTCTTCTGCGAGGACTTTACGGAGCATATGCCGGCGTACAGCCGCGAGTGGGAAAAGCTCGGGTTAACCTTTGACGGCGCTGCAACCGGTTTTCTCGGCTCAGCGCGGCAGATCGATATCGTCAAAGAATTTCTTACGCGCTTCAAAACGAAGCGAACTAAAGTGCTGGTCGACCCTGTGATGGGCGACTACGGAAAGCTCTATCCGACCTATACGCAGGAGCTTGCCGGGCGCATGCACGAGCTGCTGCGCTTTGCAGATCTGCTGACCCCGAATCTGACCGAGGCATGCATTCTGGCAAAAGAGCCCTACCGCGAAGATTTTTCCGAGCGCGAGCTGACTGCGCTCTGCGCGCGTCTGGCAGAGGAAGGACCACAGGAGATCGTCATTTCCGGCATTCATCTGGGGCAGGATCTTGGGAACTTCGTCTTTTCCGGCGGAAAAACGACGATGGTCTGCGCGCACCGCGTGGGCGGCTACCGCTCGGGAACCGGCGATGTGTTCGGTGCGATTCTGGCAGCCGATCTGGTAAACGGCGTGCCGCTGGAGCAGTCGGTCCGCAAGGCGGCAGCATTCATCACAAAGACCATTTTGTATACGCAGCAGCTCGGCGTTCCGGAGACGGACGGCATCTGCTTCGAAGAATATCTGTGGGAACTGGGACGAGATACAAAGAAAGTGGCAACATGAAAAACAGAACAACAAGACGCATTTGCCTGACGGCGCTGATGGCGGCAATCATCTATGTCTTTACCGCCTATATCCATGTGCCGAGCCATACGGGCTATACGCATGTGGGAGACGGATTTCTGTATCTGGCGGCGAGCCTTCTTCCGGCGCCCTTTGCCGCGGCGGCTGGCGCGATCGGTGCGGGACTGGCGGATCTGCTCTCCGGCTACGGAATCTGGGCGCCCGGTACCGTAATCATCAAAGTGCTGACCGCATTCTGCTTTACAAGCAGGCGCGAGAAGCTTGTGAACAAGCGAAACGTCCTCGGCATTTTACCGGCGCTGGTGCTTTGCGTCGGCGTGTATTATCTCTATGAGGCGCTCATCACCGGAAACTTCACCGCGCCGGCGCTCGGTATTCCGGGGTATCTGACACAGGTGGCGCTGAGCAGCGTCGTGTATCTGGCACTCGGGTCCGCGCTCGACCGCGCGGGCATCAAAAAGAAACTGGGGGAAATCTGATATGGCAATGACAATCACCTATAAGGTCAAAAACGGCGTGTATGTGAACATGACCAATCGCTGTCCCTGCGCATGTACGTTCTGCTTGCGGCAGAATGCGCCGGGCGTCTACGGCTCGGACCCATTGTGGCTGGACCGGGAGCCGACGGTGGAGGAGGTCGAGCAGTCGCTTTCCAAATGGGACTTAAGCAGCATGGACGAGGTTGTTTTCTGCGGCTACGGAGAGCCTGCAGAGCGGCTGAAGGACCTGCTGGAGGTCGCTGCCTGGCTCAAGAAGAACTACACCGTGAAGACCCGCATCAATACGAACGGGCTTGCCGACCTGATCTGGGGAACGGATACCGCGCCCTGGCTGGAAGGGAAGATTGACGCGGTCTCCGTGAGTCTCAACGCCATCGACGCAGAGGAATTTCTGCGCCTGACGCGCTCGAAGTTCGGCATCGGGTCCTATGACGCAATGCTCAAATTCACGCAGAACTGCACGAAGTACGTGCCGCATGTGATGATGACCGTCGTTGATCAGGTTACAACGCCGGAAGAACAGGAATCAGCGCGGAAAATCTGTGAGAAGTTGGGCGCGACGCTTCGCGTCCGCGCCTACGAGAGCTAAAACCAAGTCTTAAAAACGCGCAAAAAGGCAGCATCTCATGCTTCGGAAAGAGCCGTCATCACGGAAGGATGTGTTGCTTGCCGGTAAAACGTAAGGAAAGCGGGCAGACACGGAGGGCGTCTGCCCGCTTTTCTGATCAGCGCCGATTGACTGCTGAGAAGAAAGCGAAGGTTATGAATTTCCGAGGGAGAAGGAAAACCGCATTTCAAGCTTCCTGAACAGCTCCTGCATGACCTGTTCGGAAATGCCGCGGATGTCGAGCGTTTCGATGAAGGCAAGAACCTGCTGCTGCTCGTCCGGAGGCACGCAATAGGCGCGCATGCTCATGGTCAGAAAGCGCGAGAGCTTCTTTTCCAGCGTAAAATACAGGTCGCACGGACGCTCCATATACGCGCGCATGATGCCGCCCGAACCGATGTCCTGTTCGTAAAAGTCGCACTCGGAATACGAGGGAAGATAACTCCCGAAAATCTGATACAGTTCACTTGCCGTGTGGCGGTAGATGTAATCTGCACTCTGCGGCTGGCGGTATGCCTCCAGATAGACCTCGCGCAGACTTTCGTTCAGCTCGGTGAGCGTGAGCTGGAGGCTGGTTTCCAGCGCGTAGACGTAAACCGGCGGCAGCTCGTGCCCAGTCACCGTACGGGCAATGTTGAACTGGTTGCCGAACATGAACTGGACAAATTCAATAAGCACGCCGTCTTTGGCGTGGAAAATATTCTGGAAGGTACTTGCCGACACATTTACTGCCTTGAGAATCTCGGCGACGGTTGTGCGCTTGTAGCCCTTTTCCAGAAACAGACGGACACAGGCGCTGAGAATCCGCTGTTTCGCGGCGAAGCTTGCCGGTGTGATCGCCACGGCGGACACCCTCTTTCAAGTTTTGCTTGGTATATATACCATAGTATAGCACAAAACGACATTGGATGCAAGAGCGAATCTGCGGCAAAAATGGAATTGCCGGCAGAAGTGCCATATGAAAAGATGCTTGGTATATATAAAATGATATATGTTTGGCATATATTTTTTGGCATTTTTTCCGTTTTTTGATGCAATCCGGCGCAAAAGGAATTGACGCAGGCAACGCAAAACCACTATAATACAAGAGAAAGCAGACGCCGGCAGCTTGCGGCAACGGGTAAGCCCGGCTGCGCGGCAGATCTGGAAAAATGTATTGCTGTGACGCTTTTCCCAGATATTGCAAGGGGAGACGCTCCCCTGCATGGCTTTTTGCAGCTGGCAGGATCGGGTTTTCCTGCGCGCCGGACATTTTATCACCTTCTTTTTCAGGCTCCGTTTATTTGTGCCGTATGGTCCGGCGTTTCCTCATCCCTTCATCCGATCCTGCCAGACGCCCTATTTCAAAATCCATATGTGATCCCCCTCACAGAGCGCAGGTGCGGTTTTCCGTACCTGCGTTTTGTCATATTCCGATTAGTCTTTGTCCTGCAGCGCTGCCTCATAAAGCGCGTTGCGGGGGAGTCCTGTCTGTTTGGCGACGAGCTTTACCGCGTCCTTTTTGGAAAGCCCCTTTTCCATCTCCGCGCGCACAAGCGCCGCGCCCGCATCCAGCGTGATTGCCTCCACAGGCGCTTGCTGCGCGCCCTCGACGACCACGACAAACTCGCCTCTTGGCGCATTTTCCGTGTAGCGGGCGACCGCTTCACCGAGCGTGGTGCGCACGACCTCCTCATGGAGCTTCGTCAGCTCCCGGCAGAGGCTTACGCGCCGGTCTGCCCCGAAGGCATTGGCAAGGTCCTTGAGTGTGGCAAGCAGCTTGTGGGGCGCTTCGTAGAAGATCATCGTCCGGTGCTCCTGCTGCAGACCAGCCAGATGCTCCTGCCGGCTTTTTTTGTTGATGGACAAAAAGCCTTCGAAGCAGAATCTGCCCGTGGGAAGCCCCGAAATCGACAGCGCCGTAATGACCGCGCACGGACCGGGAATCGCGCAGACGGGAATGTCTGCCTCCGCGCACAGGCGAACCAGATCCTCTCCGGGGTCTGAGATGGCGGGGGAGCCTGCGTCGGAGACCAGTACGCACGTCTCGCCGTCGAGAATCCGTCGGACAATCTTCGGACCGCTTTCGAGCTTGTTGTGCTCGTAGTAGCTCACAAGCGGCTTTTTGATTTCCAGATAGTTCAGCAGCTTCAACGTTACTCGCGTATCCTCGGCGGCGATAAAGTCCGCCTGCTCGAGCGTTTTGCGGCAGCGCACGGAGATATCGGACAGGTTTCCGATGGGTGTCGGGACAAGATAGAGCATTCCGGTCATGGTCAGGTCTCCTCGTGATAGAGTCTTTTGTAATCGGCGGTTTTCTCGCCGGAGGAAGTGTATAGAATCAGATCATTCTGTAAGGTAAGCCCGGGCTTTGCGCCGCTTCTTGCCTCCACCAGCACGAGGCTGACGCTCGCCTCCGGGTGATGGCGCACAAATTGCAGACGCTTCGGCTCCAGCCGGTTTTCGCGCAGTGTGACCAGCAGATCGGTCAGCCGCTCCGGCTTGTGGACCAGAAAGAACGAGCCGCCGAAGCGCAGGCACCATGCCGCGCATGTGCATAGATCGGAAAGCGTGCAGCAGACCTCACTTCTTGCGATGGCAAGCGGCAGCTTCTCCGGCGCGGCGCCGCCCGATACGGGGTAATAGGGCGGGTTGGAGACGACAATGTCAAACCCGTTTGCCGGCAGCAGCGTGCGGTATTCGCGCAGATCGCCATGCAGCACAGAAAACTGGGAAAGCCCGTTTTGGGCGGCATTTTCTGCAGCACACCGCGCGGCAGGCTCCTGAATTTCAACGCCCGTAACCTGAAGTGTTTCGCACTTTGCCAGCAGCAGAAGCCCCAGCGCGCCGCAGCCGCAGCCGAGGTCGCACACGCGCGCGCCCGAAAACACACGGGCAAAATCCGCCAGCGCGATGGAATCGGTGCTGAGAGAAAACTGCGTCTGCGAAAGTTCCATCCGGTATTTGCCGCCGATTTGTTCCTCCATGCGCGCCTCCCACAAAAAGATCGTATCTATCATACAATGTCCGGCGGAAAATCACAACCCCAAAAAGCAAAACGAAGGACCTGTGCAGAAAAGCACAGGTCCTTTGTCTTTTGATCTTATTCCTGCGTGATCGCGTCGTTCGGGCACTCAGCAGCACAGGTTCCGCACTCTACGCACTGATCAGCGTCGATGACGTACTTGCCGTCGCCTTCGGAAATGATGCCGAGGGGACATGCATCTGCGCAGGTACCGCAGTTGACACAGTTGTCGCCAATAACATAAGCCATAGTATTGCACCTCCATTTATTTTTGCGCCTTCATCATAACACATTTTTCTGAAAATGCAAATGATAAATCTGTAAACTTTGTGAAAAAGAGCGGGAAATATTTTTCTGCCGTATAAATCGCCCGTGCGAGGGCGAAACTTCCAGCAGAAAGGACGTGAGGCGTTGAAAAAGCAGGAATTATCCGGAAGACTGCGGAGCCTGATCGTGCAGGCGGGGCGTTTTGCGCGCGAGCTGGGGCACAGCTACGTCGGAACGGAGCATCTGCTGCTGGCGCTGTCGCAGGAAGCGGGAAGCGCCGGACGGGTTCTGCGCGCGGCAGGGCTGGAAGAACCGTGTATTCGGTCGATGGTTCTGGCAGGCGCGGGGCTCGGCAGCCGGACGCTGTTTCTGCCGCAGGGACTGACGCCCAGAGCGCGCCGCGCGGTCCATCAGGCGGGCGTGGAGGCATCAAGGCTCAGGACAGGCGGCGTCACGCCGGAGCATTTGCTGCTGGCGCTGACGCGGGACGACGGCTGCACGGCGTGCCGGATTTTAAAGGGCAGCGGCATTGAGCCGGACTGCATTTTTACCGAAACCTTTGGAGCGCTCCGCACGCCGGAGCAGACGCAGCAGGGGAGGCAGACAAGCGTGAGACTGTTGGAGCAGTATTGTGAAAATATGATTGAAAAGGCGGCGCGAATGGAGCCTGTCGTCGGGCGCGAACGTGAGCTCTGCGAGGTTGAGCAGATTCTGTGCCGCAAGAACAAGAATAACCCCGCGCTCATCGGAGAACCGGGCGTGGGGAAGACTGCGATTGTCGAGGCGCTGGCGCAGCGGCTGGCGAGCGGACAGGCGCCGCAGGGGTTGCTTGGTAAGAAGCTCTATCGGCTCGATCTGGCAAGTGTTCTGGCGGGGACCAAATACCGCGGCGAATTCGAAGAGCGCATCCGTGACATCCTCGCGGAGATTCGCCGGGCAGGAAATATGATTCTCTTTGTCGACGAGATGCACACGATTGTCGGCGCAGGCAGTGCCGAGGGCGCGATCGACGCGGCGAACCTGCTCAAGCCGGCGCTTGGACGGGGCGAGATTCAGCTCATCGGCGCGACGACGCTGGAGGAGTATCGAAAGTACATTGAAAAGGATGCAGCGCTGGAGCGCCGGTTCCGGCAGGTGCTGGTGCGCGAGCCGACGAGGGAGCAGACGCTGCGCATTCTGCAGGGGCTTCGTCCGGGGCTTGAGCAGCACCACCGCATCCGCATTTCGGACGAAGCGATGCAGGCGGCGGTGGAGCTGTCATGCCGGTATCTGGCAGACCGGTTTCTGCCGGACAAGGCGATTGATCTGCTCGACGAGGCGGCAGCCTCCATCTGGCTGTCCGGCGGAACAGTGGATGCACGTCTGGAAGAAAAGAAGCGCAGACTCTCGCAGGAGCTGGAGCAGGCGGTGCGCGATGGCGCGTATGAGCATGCGGCGGCGCTTCGCGACCGGCTGCAGGAGCTGGTACGCAGACAGGCAGAGTCCAGCCGCGCGCAGCGGATGCTGCTGGTGACGCGAGAGGATGTGGCTGGCATCGTTTCGCAGCGCACGGGCATTCCGGCAGGCGCACTCAGCCGGACGGAAAAGGAGCGGCTTTTGCAGCTCGAGCAGGCATTGCACGAACGGGTTGTAGGGCAGGATGCGGCAGTGGAGGCGGTCTGCCGCGCGGTCCGGCGGGGAAGAAGCGGCATGGCAGACGAGGAGCGCCCGGCAGCGTCCATGCTCTTTGCAGGACCTACGGGCGTGGGAAAGACCGAGCTGTGCAAGGCGCTGGCGGACGTCGTATATGGAAGCGCAGACAGCCTTGTGCGCATCGACATGAGCGAGTATATGGAGCCCGGCTCCGTGACCCGGCTCATCGGCGCGCCGCCGGGCTACGTCGGGCACGAGGAGGCGGGCACGCTGACAGAGAAGGTGCGCCGGCGCCCATATTGTGTGGTTTTGCTTGACGAGGTGGAAAAGGCACACCGGGACGTGCGGAATCTTCTGCTGCAGGTCATGGATGACGGCATGCTGACCGACGCGATGGGAAGAACCGTCTCGTTCAAAAATGCGATTGTCGTCATGACCTCGAACGCCGGAAGCGGCGAGGACCGCAAGGGTGGGCTCGGCTTTTTGCCGCAGGAGGCGTCGGAGCGCTTTCTGCTTGCACTGCGGCAGCTGTTCAGCCCCGAGTTTCTCGGAAGAATCGACTGCGTCGCCTGCTTTACGCGGCTGGGGCTGCCGGAGCTGACGGAAATTGCACACCGGCAGCTGGAAAAGCTCTGCGCGCGGGCAAGTGCGCATGGCTTGCGCCTTTCGATTGCACCCGGTGCGGCGGAGGCGGCGGCACGGCAGGCGCTCTCGTCATCCGGCGGCGCGCGCGAAATCCGCCATCTGCTGCAAACCTGTGTGCAGACGCCGCTTGCCGACGCGCTGCTATCCGGCGCAGCGGCGGGAAACCGGGTCGTTGCAGCGCGCGAGGGGAAACTTGTCGTAACGGTAACGGGAGATGACAGAACGGAAACAGGGAAATAGAACATGTGTTCAAAAATTGAGAAAATGCCGAAATAGGGTTAAATTTTGTAAATATTTTCTCCAATCGATTTTGAAAAAAGGGGTTGCA
>DPCD01000063.1:0-6134 GCA_003516765.1 Clostridiales bacterium
CCGAAGGCGAAGGTCTTGCCCGTACCGGTGGGCGCTTTGGCGATGACGTCCTTCCACTGCATGAACGGCGGAATTGCCTCCGCCTGAATGCGCGTCGGGTAGCCGTAGCCCTTCTGTTCGAGCGCCTGCAAAATTTCCTTCGATAAACCCAGCTCTGCAAATGTCAGATTCTGCTCCATGTTTTTCGTCCCTTTTCTTCCTGCTGATTCAGAGAACACCTGAAAATCGCAATTTTTTTAATCATATCACATTTTTTCGGAAAAGCCAACCCCTGCCGCCCGATATTTGCAATATTTCCCGTTTTCATTGACTTCCCGCGCCGTCTCCGGTACACTAAGCATAAACATCGCATGGAGGGTTTCGCGCGTGTTCGGCAGAACGCGGCGCGCAATCTCAATATTTCGGGAGGCTATTATGGATTACCGAGAAGAACTGGCTTTCTTTTCGCAGCTTCTGGAGCAAAAGGGCTTCGTCAACGCTCTGGAGGGCAATATCTCGCTTTGTGACCGCGAAAACGGACGCATTTACATCACGCCCTCGCAGCATATGAAGCTGCGGCTGACGCCGCAGACCGTCTGCGTGCTGGACATGGACGGCAATCAGCTGAGCGGCAAATTTCCGCGCACGAGCGAGTTTTTCCTGCATCAGGCAATCTACCGCTCGTGCCCCACGAAAAGCGCCGTCATTCACAGCCACTGCCCCTATCTCACGGCATATGCGCTATTGGAGCGCGACTTTGTCCTGCCGGAAAAGACGCCGCTGCGCAAGGCATTTTCGCGCCTTGTATGCCTGCCCTACGGGAAGGCTGGCACGCATAAGGTCCATCAGGGCATCGACCAGGCGCTTCTTGAAAGCCCCGTGTGCCTGCTCGGCGGGCACGGCGTGGTGAGCGCAGCAGACACGCTGGAAAATGCGGCAGGCTACCTGGAAGCTGCCGAGGGCTTTGCGCAGACGCTGTATCTTGCGCGGCAGTTTCCCGGCTGCACACTGTAATTTGGAGGAAGGCATCATGAAGCTGAACATCACAAACGACGTCACAAGCGCGGACTTGGAACAGCTGCGGAAAAATCTGATTTCCTACAATGTCCCCCACTTTGAGCCAGTGGATGAAAAGCCGCTCGGCATTTTCTATGACGACGACGCAGGCGTCCGGCGCGCCGGACTCACCGGCAAGCTCTTCGGCAACTGGCTGCTGATCGATCTTCTGTGGGTAGAAGACAGCCTGCGCGGAAAGGGCGTCGGAAGCAGTCTCCTGCAAGCCGCGGAGGATGCTGCCAGAGACTACGGCGCAAAGCGCGTCTTTCTCAACACCTTCCGCTTCCAGGCGCCGGATTTCTATCTAAAGCACGGCTACCGCGAGGTTTTCCGCCTGGACGAATTTCCCTACACCGGCACCAAATATTACTTTACCAAAGACCTTGTCTGATGGACGCAAAAGCCGCCGCACATCGCGCGATGTGCGGCGGCTTTTTGCCATATTACTTTGCTTTGCCGAGATAAGCCGCTTTGACCTCCTCGTTTTCGAGAAGCTCCTTGCCCTCGCCCTGCATCAGGATGGTGCCTGTCTGCATGACGTATGCCCAGTCGGCGGTCTTGAGCGCCATATTCGCGTTCTGCTCAATGAGCAGCACCGTGATGCCCTGGCGGTTGATCTCCTTGATGATATCGAAGATGCCCTTGACGACCAGCGGTGCCAGCCCCAGAGACGGCTCATCCATCATGACCAGCTTCGGCTTTGCCATCAAAGCTCTGCCGACTGCCAGCATCTGCTGCTCACCGCCGGAAAGCGTACCGGCAAGCTGCCACTCACGCTCCTTGAGGCGCGGGAACAGCTCGTAGACCTTTTCCATGTCTTCCCTGATGGAGTCCTTGCGCAAATACGCGCCGATGCGCAGGTTCTCTTCGACCGTCAGGTTCGGGAACACACGCCGTCCTTCGGGAACGAGCGTGACGCCGGTGGAGACGATCTGGTCGGTGGACTTGCCGAGCAGGCTCTGCCCGTTAAAAAGAATGTCGCCGGACTTCGGTTTCACCAGACCTGCAATGGATTTGAGCGTCGTGGACTTGCCCGCGCCGTTCGAGCCGACAAGGGTCACGATCTTGCCCTCTTCGACCGTCAGATCGATGCCCTTGACCGCTTCAATGCCGCCGTAGGAGACGACCAGGTTCTTGATTTCCAGAATATTAGCCATCCTCGTCCACCCCCAAATATGCGTCGATGACGCGCTGGTCGTTCTGAATCTCCGCCGGAACACCGGCTGCGATCTGACGACCAAAGTCAATGACATAAATCCGGTCGGAGATGTCCATAACCAGATTCATATGATGCTCAATGAGGAAAATGGTAAGCTTGAACTGCTCGCGGATTTCGCGGATAAACGCAGTCAGCTCCTCGGTTTCCTGCGGGTTCATGCCGGCTGCCGGCTCGTCGAGCAGCAGCAGCTTCGGGTCGGTTGCCAGCGCGCGTGCAATCTCCAGTCTTCTCTGTTTGCCATAGGGAAGAGAGGTAGCCAGCTCGTCCTTGAGATCGTCCAGACCCACAATTTTCAAAAGCTCCAGCGTCTTTTCGCGCTGCGCAGCTTCTTCTTTGCGGTTCAGACGGAACGTCGCGGAAAAAACGTTCGAGGTCTTGCGCAGGTGCATTGCCGTCAGGACATTGTCAAACACCGTCATGGACTTGAAAAGACGAATGTTCTGGAACGTTCTTGCGATGCCCATTTTGGTGATATAGTCCGGCGTATGCGAGACCACGTGCGGATACAGCTCTTTACTGTCGCCCGCGTAGAGCTTTTTCATCTTGCCCTGCGGATGGTTTTCCACGATGGTCTTACCGCAGAATTCGACCTTGCCGTTTGTGGGCTCATAGACGCCCGTGATGCAGTTGAATGCAGTGGTTTTGCCCGCGCCGTTCGGACCGATGAGCGCGACGATCTCGCCCTCATAGATATCCATCGACAGGTTGTTGACGGCAACGACGCCGCCGAACTGCATGGTTACGTTTTCAACGTGCAGAACCGATTCAGCCATTGTCCTTGCCTCCCTTCGACGCTTTCTTTTTCCGTTTCAGAAGATCGGACAGCTCGCGATCTCCCATCAGACCCTTGCGGAAGAAGAGGACCACGCACATGATGATAACGGACACAACCGCCATACGGAAGCCGTTTTTGAACAGCCCCGGCGCCTGAATGCCGAGGAACTCGCCGGAATCGAGACCGCGCAGCAGCCACTCGAGGCTGGCGATGTACAAAAAGCTCGTCAGAACCGAGCCCGTGATCGAGCCGATACCGCCGATGACGACGATCAGCAGGATTTCATAGGTCATGGTGCTCTTGAACGAGAGTGCCTGCACCGTGCCCATGTACATGGCGAGCATGCCGCCGCCGACGCCTGCGAAGAACGAGGAGATGATGAACGCCAGGCGCTTGTGGTGCGCCAGATTGATGCCCATCGCCTCCGCCGCAATCTCGTCGTCACGGATTGCCTTGAAGGCTCGTCCGTAGGTCGAGTTGACCAGCAGCAGGATGGTGGCAATGAAAATACCGATCAAGATTAAGTACGAGCTTGCGCCGCCCAGATCCGGGTAGCTCTTGAGAAGGTTCGAGCCGTTGGTCAGCGGACCCAGCGCGTTCCACTGGAAGAACGCACGCACGATTTCGGCAAAGCCCAGCGTTGCAATCGCCAGATAGTCGGACTTCAGGCGCAGAACCGGAAGACCGATCAGATAAGCGACCAGCGCGGCAATGAGACCGCCGATCATAAGGGCGACAATCATGCCGACCACGGACCCGACGCTCTCGCCCAGGAAGCCGGAGAAGACCTCGGGAAGCGAGAACTTGACGATGCCGCCGTCAAAATACTGATACACGCCCGCGCGCTTTGCCACGGGAATGCTCAGAACGGCATAGGCATATGCGCCGAGGAGCATAAAGCCCGCCTGCCCCAGAGAGAACAGACCTGTAAAGCCGTTGAGCAGGTTCATCGAAACCGCGACAAGCGAATAAACCGCCGCCTTCTTGATGACCTTGATTGCAATATGGTAGCTCGGGAGCTTTGCGTCGAGATAGAACGCGACGGCAAGAATCACGAGCAGGATAACCGCGATAATGATGGATTCGCGCTTGTTGTTCTTTTTCATATCCGGCACCTCCTCAGACCTTATCGGTGGCTTTTTCACCGAACAGACCCGTCGGCTTGACGCACAGCACAACAATCAGAATCACGAAGGTGAACGCATCGGAGAACGTGGAATAACCGATGCCCTTGATGAGCTCTTCGCAAAGACCGATGATGAATGCGCCGACGACCGCGCCCGGAATCGAGCCGATGCCGCCGAAGACTGCCGCGACGAACGCCTTCAGACCCGGCATACCGCCGGAGGTGATGGCAACGTTGGGGTAGTTCGTGAAGTAAAGCAGCGCGCCAACGGCAGCCAGGAACGAGCCGATGACGAACGTGAAGGAAATGACGGAGTTGATCTTGATGCCCATAAGCTGCGCCGTCTCAAAATCCTTGGACGCAGCGCGCATCGCCATACCGATTTTCGTCTTCTTGGTCAGCCACACGAGAACCAGCACCAGCAGAATGGTCAGTACCGGCGTGACGAGCGTGACGCGCTTGGTCTGCGCGCCGAAGACGGTGATCATGTCGGAAACCCAGGGAATCGGGTTGGTAACCGGCTGCGGGAGACCGCCGGTCAGGTAGAACGCAAGGTTCTGGATGAGATAGCTCACGCCGATGGCGGAGACCATCAGAGACATTCTCGGCGCCGAGCGCAGCGGCTTATACGCAGCACGCTCAATGGCGAAGCCGAGCAGCGCCGTCAGCACCAGCACCAGCGGAATCGCCAGATACATCGGCAGCGACGCGGACGCATAGACCATAATCAGTCCTGCGACCATGAAGACATCACCGTGGGCAAAGTTAATCAGTCTCAGAATACCATAGACCAGCGTGTAGCCGATGGCAATGAGTGCGTACTGACCGCCTGCGGAAATGCCGTTGATGACATAGGGGAGCAACCCTTGCATAGTTTCGGAACCTCCTGATTAGATTTCAAGGATCATGGAGGCCCTACAGCAAAAGCTGCTGCACGGCTTCCCGTATCCTAAGCCAGCAAAAGCTCCGCTTTTGCTGGAAGGGATTGCGCCTCGACTGTATGCATAATTTTTGCGCGTTGCGCAAAAAACTCACACTTGCGAGGTGATAAGTATGTTTTCCCGCTTATTTCGCGCCTGCGGGCGCGAAACTCTGCGAGGCTTGGGTTTGGCTCTGGTGAGGCAGCGCCCCACCAGAGCCGTGAAAAAACTGTATGATGTTACAACTGAGAATTACTGCTCAACAGTCTGGACCGCGACGAATTCCCATGCGCCGGTCTCGGGGTTGGCTTCCTTGATGTAAGCGGCGTCGCGCTTTGCATCGCCGATTTCGTCAAATTCAACCACGCCGGTAACGCCTTCATAATGGACGCCCGGCAGAGCCTCGAGGATCTTGGCAGGGTCGGTGGAATCGGCAGCCTTGATCGCGGCAAGCGCGGTGAAGTATGCGTCATAGCCCATCGCGGTAACGCCCGCAACGACGTCGTTGCCGCCGTTGTTTGTCATCATGTCGGGGTTCTCATTGAGCCACTGCTTGATACCGGCGTCGAACTCCGGCGAGCCGCCTTCCTGATAGAAGGTGGTGACGAGCAGGCGGACGTCCTTGCCCTTGGTGGACTCGAGGACCATGTTGTTATCGACGGTGTCGGTGCCGAGGATGGCGCCCTTGAAGCCCTGCGCGGCAGCGGCTTCAATGATCAGCTGTGCATAGTTGGTGGAAACCGGGCAGAAGATGACGTCTGCGCCGTCTGCCATGGCGTTATTGATGTAAGAAACACAGTTTGCGTTGCCTTCGGGGAAGTCCTCAGAGACAACCTCGCCGCCGAGACCCTTGAACGCCTCGGAGAAATAGTACACCAGACCCTGATCGTAGTCAGAGCCGAGCATTGCCAGCGTGTAAGCCTTCGTTGCGCCCATTTCCTTATAGGCGTAGTTGGCATGAACGGTACCCTGGAACGGATCGAGGAAGCAGACGCGGAAATAATAATCGTTGCCGGCGGTGACGGCCGCGTTCGTGCAGGAGCAGCCGATGGCCGGGAT